>JASHUI010000806.1:0-7514 GCA_030040095.1 Streptosporangiaceae bacterium
CCGCGGCCACTCCGTCCCAGACCGCCAGCCCGGCGGCCGGCCCGTCCGCCCTGGCGGGCACGTGGTCGGGCACCTACAGCGGTGCCTACGCCGGTAGCTTCACGCTGACCTGGCAGCAGTCCGGTTCCGCGCTCAACGGCATGATCAAGCTCTCCAGCTTCGCCAACCCGCTCACCATCCACGGGACGGTCGACGGCAGCGCGATCAAGTTCGGCACCGTGGGCTCGTCGACGAATATCACCTATTCCGGGACCGTTTCCGGCAGTTCGATGTCCGGCAACTGGCAGATCGCCTCGGCCAACGGAACGCCCGGGGGAACCTGGAGCGCGTCTAAGTCCTGACGCCGCCGCGAGGCGTCCACCGGGCCTGCGCCCGGCACCGCCTGGCGCGGTTCCTGCGCTCCCTGCGGCGCTCGTCCTCGCTCAGCCCGCCCCAGAGCCCGTCCCGGATGCCCGCGCTCAACGCGCACTCCAGGCACTGACGGCGGACCGGGCACGCCGCGCAGATCGCCTTGGCCGCGTGTTCCCTCAGCGTCCGCTCCGGCGCGCACTCGCCGTCCGCGGCGAAGAACAACGCGGCAACGTCGCCTCGGCATGCGGCGTGCGGTTCCCAGCTCATTTCCGGCCCTTTCGCGCGGCGCGTCGCGCCCACCAGCACAGCAGAACAGACCGCGACGGCAAAGGTGAGGGCCGAAGGGCCCGAACCGAAGCCCAGTGCCGTCAGGTGGCACGCGGCGCAGGCTCTCGTCGGACAGGTCAGCGCGGGTTTCCTCGAGCAGTTCGACCATCCGGGCGGCGGCCCGCTGGTTAGCTACCCGACGCATCGTCCGTGGCCTTGCGGCAGCTGAGTTGGATGGTGACCCGACCCTCCGTGGCCTTCTGGTGGCAGCATCGTTCCGGACAGGGTGGTGGTTCATGGGCGTGAATGCCTGCGACGACGTATTCGGCTGGGCCGACCGCGACCCGGCGCGTGCCGTATTCGCCACGCTGGCCGACGGCGCCTGGCGGCCCGTGACCGCGGAGCAGCTCGCTCGCCGGGTCGGTGCGGTAGCCGCGGGCCTGGTGGCCAGGGGCATCGGGCCGGGTGACCGGGTCGGCCTCATGGCGGCGACGAGCCTCGACTGGGCCGTTTGCGATTTTGCCATCTGGGCCGCCGGGGCGGTGACGGTGCCTATCTACGAGACCTCGTCGGCGGACCAGATCGACTGGCAGCTCGGCGACTCCGGTGCAGTCGCGGTTTTCGCCGGCACCGCAGGCATCGCCGGGGCCGTCCGCCGCGCCAAGCCAGAGAGCGTCAAGGCGATATGGCGGCTCGACGCCGGCGATCTAGACGCGCTCGCGAGCTCCGGGCAGGCCGGGGCCGCCGAGGAGGTCGCTCGCCGGCGTTCCAGCGTGACCGCCGACACGCTCGCGACCATCGTCTACACGTCGGGCACCACGGGCAGGCCAAAGGGCTGCATGATCAGCCACGGCAACTTCGCCGAGGCCGTCCGCGCCATACTCGCTGTGCCGGGCGTGGAAGACCCGATACTGGCCGGGGATGCGTCTATCTTGCTCTTCTTGCCGCTCGCGCACGTCCTGGCCAGGGCGGTGTTGCTGTGCATGGTGCATGCGGGCAAGCGAGTCGGCTTCCTCTCCGACCCAGGCGAGCTGCCCGGGGCGCTGCGCACCTTCCGGCCGACGATCCTGCTCGCCGTGCCCCGCGTGCTAGAGAAGGTCGCGGAGTCGGCCCGCCAGCAGGCGGAAGAGAGCGGCCACCGGCGGCTGTTCGCCGCGGCCGAAGCTACCGCCATCGGGTGGAGCCGCTCTGGCCGGCCGGGCCTGCCCCTGCGGCTGCGGCACGCGGCCTTCGACCGCCTGGTGTACGCGCGGCTGCGTCAGGGGCTTGGCGGCCAGGTCCGCTGGGTGATCAGCGGCGCCGCGCCGCTCAGCCAGGACCTCGCGCACTTCCTGCGCGGCGCGGGAGTAAACGTCCTGGAGGGCTGGGGCCTGACCGAGGCCGTGGGACCGCACACCATGAACCGCCCGGACGCGCAGCGGATCGGCTCCGTCGGCTTGCCGATGCCCGGGTACGGCGTGCGGGCCGCACGGGATGGCGAGCTCGAGGTCGAGGGTCCGGACGTCTTCCAGGGGTACTGGCACGACCAGCAGGCGACCGCGGAGGCGTTCGACGGTCAGTGGCTGCGTACCGGGGACCTCGGCCGCGTCGATGCGGACGGATTCGTCTACGTGACCGGCAGGAAGAAGGAGATACTCATCACCGCCGGCGGTCAGCACGTGGTGCCGTCTGCCCTCGAAGACGAGGTGCGCCAGAACTGGCTGATCGCCGACTGCGTCGTCGTCGGCGACCGCCGCCCGTATGTTGCGGCTCTGCTCACCCTGGACGAGCAGGCCTTCGCCCGGTGGAGGCGTCAGCACCACAAGCCCGCCGGTGCCGCCATCGGCGAGCCGGGCGATGACCCGGATCTGCGCAAGGCCGTCCAGGACGCCGTGGACAGCGCCAACGCGACCGTGTCGAGGCCCGAGACGATCAAACGGTTCCGCATCCTGCCGGGCCAATTCGAGGAGGGCGCTGAGCTCACGCCCACGGGCAAGGTCCGCCGCGACTACGTCATGGCCAAGTACGCCAGCGACATTGACGCGCTGTACGCGTGACCAGGTGCGCGCCCGTGCCGTCAGGCTGCCGGGCGCGAGGCATCCGAGCCCTTCTCGCGGGTCGCGGCCGACTCAGCAGCCCGCGGCGGAGCGCGACCGGTGAGCAACACGCATGCCACCCCCACGGCGAGCGCGGCAAGGACGAGCGCCGGCGCCCGGCCGCCCGGGGCGAACCCGCCGATCGCGAGCTTGGTCAGGCCGGTCATGCTGGCAGCGAGACCGAGCGCGAGTAATACCGGCGACCAGGACCTGGTTGTCCCTATGCCGGTGGGGAGGCGTTTCATCGGCCGTTCAGCCCACATGACGAGCTCGATCAGCGGCACCAGTACGACGGTGAGCACAGCCCACCAGGCCAGGCGCAGCAGCCACCACTCCCCGGTCCCGATGGCTGGCTGCGGCAGGATCCCGCTCGGGTAGAAAGCCACGGCGATCACGATGACGGGCATCATGTGCCAGAGGTAGACGGTCATCACCGTGGTATTGACCTTGGTGACCAGCCGCCACAGCCGGGGTCTTCGGAGCAGCCGCGACATCGCCGGTGCTGCTGCCAGCACGAGTCCGCACTGAGCGGCGGCGAAGGCCAGGAGCGCGATCGACGGCGGAGAGGTGTTGGTGACCCGCTCGCCCGCGCCGATCATGTCCACCGGAAACGGGCCCCACGTCAGCAGGGCAGCCAGGGCGGCCACGCCGCAGGCCGACATCGCGCAGGGCCGCCACGGCGATCGCACCAGGCTGCCGTCCTGCCAGCCGAAGCCCCACACGTACATCGAGCCCCACACGAACAGGTAGTTCGCGTAGCCGATGACATGCAGATGCGGGCCAAGGACCGCGGCGTCCACTGCGGCAGCCGCGATGGCCATGGCGACGGGCATGGCCAGGCCGTAGCGTCGGTAGATGGGCAGCAGCACCGGGGTGAGCGCGACGAGCAGCAGGTAGACGGGCAGGAACCATAGCTGCAGAGCAACGAGCCAGCCAGCCTGGGCGAGCTCCGCCGGACCCACGCCCGCGGCTCGTGCGACACACACGGCCAGGACCGCGACGAGCACGTACACGGCGGCAGGCCACAACAGTCGCATGGCGCGGGCGCGCACGAACTCGGTCCAGGTCTCCCCGCGCGCTTGGCGCGCCGTCCAGGACCGGGCGTCAACATAGCCGCCGACCAGGAAGAACAACGGCATGACCTGGAACGGCCAGGTGACCCACCGGCCCCAGCTGACATACTCCAGGGCGTCGAGGCCGGACAGCTGGCCATGCCGGTAGGTCACGCTGGTCAGCAGCCAGTGGCCGTACACCACGGCACCGATCGCGACGACCCTGAGCAGGTCGGCGTAGCGGTTACGTTCCATGCCGGAACTCCTCGGGCGGCCTGCGCCTAACCAGACTCTCCCCGGCGGGCTATCGGGCCGCCAGGGACAGAAGTCCTGGCCAGCCGGGACTTTGAGGTCTGAGGGCGAGCGGGCGTAGCGGCTAGCGTCCGGGACGGCGAGGCTGGCTCCGATGTGAAGGCGGGCTGCGGAGCATGGAAACCATCAGGAACGGCGCGCAACTGGTCTTGCGCACCGAGCACCTCACGAAGCATTACGGCCGCGTTGTCGGCCTGCAGGACCTCAACCTGGAGATGCGCGCAGGTGAGGTTCTCGGCTATCTCGGGCCGAACGGCGCTGGTAAGACGACCACGATCAGGCTTCTGCTCGGGCTTATCAGGCCAACCGGCGGCAGGGCCGAGATATTCGGCCTGGATGTGCAGGATGAGAAGGTGGCGGTGCATGCCAGGGTCGCCTACGTGCCGGGTGAGGCGACCCTGTGGCCGTCGCTGACGGGCGCCGAGACGCTGCACCTGCTCGCCAGGATGCACGGTGAGACCGATATCGCCTACCGTGACCTGCTGTTGAAACGGTTCGACTTCGATCCGTCCAGGAAGGTCCGGGCCTATTCCAAAGGCAACCGGCAGAAGATCAACCTGATCGCTGCGCTGGCCACCCGCGCCGACCTGCTGATACTCGACGAGCCGACGGCCGGCCTCGACCCGCTGATGGAGCAGGCGTTCCGGGAGAGCGTCCTGGAGGCCAAGGGCAACGGGCAGGCCGTGTTCCTGTCCTCGCACGTGCTGTCCGAGGCGGAGGCGCTGTGCGACCGGATCGCCATCCTGCGGGCGGGCAGGCTGGTCGAGATCGGCACGCTCGCTCAGATGCGTCACCTGTCGGCGGTCACAGTGGAAGCCTCGTTCGCCGACACGCCGCCGCGCGTGGACAAGGTCCCAGGCGTGAGCGAGGTGCAAGTCGCTGGTCATCAGCTGAGCTGCCAGGTGCACGGGCCGATCGACGGCCTGCTGAGCGTGCTGGCGGCCAGCCATCCCGAGACGCTGCTGAGCCGTGAGCCCTCGCTGGAGGAGCTATTCCTGTCGATTTACGGCGAGCAAGAGCACGTGAACAACGGAGCCCGGCGTGACTAGCGTCGCGGCCTCGCCCACCGCCGGGGCAGGCGCCGGGCGGACCCGCTACCGGCTGCCGCAGCTGACCGTCGCCCGCTTCGTCGGCGTCCGCATGATGCGGACCGGTGCCATCTGGGGGCTGGTGTTCGGCCTCTACGTCTACGACAACGCTTACGCCTTCAACACGATCGCGCGGAATGCATCGCTGCGCCGCCAGCTGCTGAGCACGATGGCCAGCAACGCGGGACTGAAGGCGCTGCTCGGCGACACCCAGGGCATCACCACCCGCGGCGGCTTCACCGACTGGCGGGCCATCGGTGTGACGACGCTCATCGCATCGATCTGGGGACTGCTCGCGGCCACCAGGACGCTGCGCGGCGAGGAAACGGCCGGACGCTGGGAGCTGTTCCTGGGGGGGCAAACGACCCAGCGCCGGGCGGCGGCCGGAGCACTGGCCGGGCTGGGCGCTGGCGTGCTCGCCATGTACGCGATGACCGCGCTGCTCACGGCCCTGGTCGGCGTGCGGCGCAACGTGGCGATCGGATTTGGCCAGAGCCTGTTGCTTGCCCTCGCCGTGGTGGCCGGAGCAGCGATGTTCGCCGCCATCGGCGCGGTGGCCAGCGAGCTGATGGCGACCCGTGCCCGGGCGGCCGGCGTCGCGGGCACGGCGTTCGGGGTAGCGTTCATGCTGCGGGCACTCGGCGACGCCGCATCAGGGTCCCACTGGCTGGTGTACGCCAGCCCGCTGGGATGGGTGGAGCAGCTGCACCCGCTGACCGGCGCGCGGCCACTCTGGCTGCTCCCCATCTTCGGCCTGGTCGCGGCGTGCTCCATCGCGACCGTACTCCTGGCCGACCGGGACCTTGGCGCCAGCGTGCTGGCCGACAAGGACACCGCCGCGCCCCGCACCGCCATGCTCGGCTCGCCCCTGCTCTTCGCGCTGCGCATGTCGCGCGCCGCCATCATCGGCTGGCTACTCGCGACAGCCGTGGCCGCGCTGCTCTACGGCTCGCTGGCCAAGTCCACCGGCCAGGCCTTCGCCTCCTCCAGTGCGCTGCGCAAATTCACCGGCAATCTCACGCATGTGGCGCAGCGGCAGCTCCAGCTGGCCGGAACGCGCGTCTTCTCCGGCATCATCTTCCTCATCCTGATGACGCTGATCATGGCCTACGTGGCGAGCGCCATCGGCAAGGTGCGCGAAGACGAAGCCGAGGGATACGTGGACAACCTCGTGGTGCGCAGCATCAGCCGGCAGCGGTGGCTGTCCGGCCGGGCCGGGCTCATCCTGGCCGTTCTGCTGGCTGCCGGAATCCTCGCCGGCGTCTGTTTCTGGATCGCCGCGGCGAGCCAGCACAGCGGGCTCACATTCAGCGAGCTGCTGCAGGCCGGCATCAACAGCGCGGCGCCCGCCGCACTGCTGCTCGGCATCGGCGTGCTGACGCTCGGGTTCGTCCCCCGGCTCACGTCCATCACCTGCTGGGGCCTGCTCGCCTGGGCATTCCTGCTCGACATGCTCGGCTCCGCGATCAAGGTCAACCACTGGCTGATGGACACCTCGCTGCTGTACCACCCGGCCCTGGCCCCGGCGGTCAACCCGAACTGGCGGATCGTATGGACCTACCTGGCTATCGGCTGCACGGCGGCGCTGCTGGGTGGCTGGCGCTTCACCCGGCGCGACCTCGAGAGCAGCTAGACTCCGCGCCGCGCCAGCTGGCCTGCTGTTGGACGGCCATGGAAGTTCGGCCCACGGTGGGGACGAAAGCCTCTGTCCCGGCCCGGCACCCCTGGCGGTATGGGTGGGGTGGAGGTGGGGACTGTGATCACCGTGCTTACAGTTGAGGCAGCGCTCGAGCACACCTGCGCGTCCTTCCGCGAGCGGGCTGACCGGGGTGACATCACTCCTGCCGAGCGTGACCTGCTGACAGACGGAGCCATCCTGCTCGCCATGCATGTCGATGACCTCGCCCAGGAGGGCCGGGCCGGCCCGAGAGGCCCTTCACGCGATCACCACACCCGCTACACGGGGGGTGCGCATCGCCGTCATCCAATGAATCCGCAGCACCGCTGACACATCCACCAGGTGGCCGCAGACGGCGAAATGAGATGTCCCTTCCGGTAGTACTCGCGGTTGATGAGGGCCAAGGGCTCGGTGTCGTCAGGGCTCAGCTGACCGAGCGGTACGACCACGACTATCGGATCATCTGCCTGGGCGATCCAGGCGAGGCGCTGCAGACGCTGACGGACCTGGCGCACGCCAGCCAGGACGTGGCGCTGGTGCTGGCGGGGGTGCCGTCGCCGGCCATGGCCCCCGACCGCCTGCTCGAGCGTGCCCGTGAGCTCCACCCGCACGCGAAGCGCGCGCTGCTGGTCCCGATGAATGTCTGGGCCCACAAGCCGACCGCCGAGGCGGTCCGCGCCTCCATCGCTCT
>JASHUI010000807.1:0-12872 GCA_030040095.1 Streptosporangiaceae bacterium
GCTTGGGTGAGCTGAAGCCGTTGCCCATGGAGAAGAACGGACTGTCTCCCGGCAAGGGGATGAACTGGGCAGGCGGGCTGCCCAGGTCCGCGTTCGCGAACGTCATCTGCCAGGTCGCGGCGGGAGCATTGTCGCCGTACATCTGGCCCGGGCAGTCCAGTTCCCCACCGAACGCGGGGTCCTCGTGGTAGCAGGAGTTCTGGCCCAGCATCGCCCCGGACCCGGTGGGATCGTTCGGGTTGAAGACCGACACGTACCCGGCCAGCCGGGGCGTGTACCCGCCGAAGGCGGCGTAGTAGCCGCCGTTGGCGGTGCCGGTCTTGCCGGCTTCCGGCACCCCGGTGCCGCGGCCGGCCGCGGTGCCGGTCTGCAGGACGCCCTGCAGGATGAAGGTGGCGGCCTCGGCGACCTCGGGCGACAGCGCCCGGTGGCAGTCCGCCGACTGCACCGGCAGGCTGCCGCCGCTGCTGGTGAGGATCTGGCTGATGGCGATCGGGGCGCAGTAGATGCCGTTCGCCGCCACCGTCGCGTAGGCCGCGGCCATGCTCATCGGCGCGACCGGCTCCGAGCCCAGCGTGAACGAGGGGTTGTTGTCGGCCGAGTCGGTCTGGCCGACCGCCGGGTCCGGGTGAAGCAGCGACCCGCCGTTGACGAACGTCATGCCGAGGCTGACCGCGGTCTTGACCACGTTGCACAGCCCGACCTTCTGCTCCAGATGGGCGAAGAACACGTTGATCGACTGCGTGGTGCCGTTGTACAGCGTGAAGATGCCCTTCCCGGCCCCCTCGGCGTTGTGCACGGTAAAGGGAGCGGTCTGCTCGCCCTCGCAGTTGTAGTACGGGCCGATGGTGCTCGGCGACACGATCGCCTGGCTGAACCCGAACGGCACCCCCTCGTTCAGCGCCGTCAGCAGGGTGAATATCTTGCTCGACGAGCCGGTCTGGACGCCGCTGGTGCTGCCGTCGTACTTGGTAAGTGCCGCGTAGTCGACCGTCGTCTGGCCGGGGCCGGTGCCGTAGGGCCGGTCCACCGCGATCGCGCGGATCTTGCCGGTGCCGGGCTGGATCAGCACCTCGGTGTCCACGTTCCCGCCGGGGTTGAAGTAGCCGTTGCTGGGAGGAGCGACCCAATCGACCGCGTCCTGCGCGGCGCGCTCGTCCTGCGGGTTGAGCGTGGTGTAGATCTTCAGGCCGCCGGTGGTATTGAGCTGCTGGTAGGCCTCGGCGTAGGCCGGGTCGACCCGCATGGCGGCCATGACGTAGTCGCAGAAGAACGCGTCGCTCGCCGCCGTGGGGCTCTGGCACCCCTCTTGGATCGCGGCGTACGACATGTTCAGGCCCAGCGGCAGCTTCTCGGCGGCGCTGGCCTGCTTCTGAGTGATGTAGCCGACCTGGGCCATGCGCGTGAGCACGGTGTTGCGCCGGTCCAGCGCCTGGGTCGGGTCTGTGAGCGGGTCGTACAGTGTGGGATTGCGCACCAGTCCGGCCAGCAGCGCCGCCTGCGGCAGGTTCAGGTCCGCCGCGCTGACGCTGAAGTAGCGCTCGGCCGCCACCTGGATGCCGTAGGCGCTGTTGGCGTAGAACGCCACGTTGAGCATCGCGGCGAGGAGTTGGTCCTTGGTCATCTCGCGCTCGACGTCCGCCGCCATCTTGAGCTCGCGGACCTTCCGGCCGATCGTGTCCTCGGTCGCCTCGGCCTGCTCCTGCTTGTTGGTGCCCGCGGTGAGGACCAGCGCGTTCTTGACGTACTCCTGGGCCAGCGTGGAGCCGCCCTGGGTGCCGTCGTCGTTGCCCAGGTCGTTGGCGAGGGCGCGGAGCGTGCCCCGCAGGTCGAACGCGCCGTGCAGGTAGTAGCGGGAGTCCTCGATCGCGACGATCGCGTTGCGCATCACCGGCGCTATCTGGTTGTAGCTGACCGGGACCCGGTAGATGTTGTCCGGGTAGTAGTACGCGATCACGTTGCCCTGCGTGTCGAGGATCTCCGAGCGCGACGGGATCTGCCCCAGGACCGGCACCTTCAGCGTGTTGAAGGTGTTCGCGGCGTTTCGGGCGACGACCCCGACCGCCCCGACGACCGGAACGGCCACGGCCGCCACGAGCAGGCCTGCGCCGACCGCGACCGCGGCGAGTCGGCCAACTGTACTGATGTCGGCGGAGCCGGCGCGGCGTTCTGAGTTCAGCACGAAATCAGGTTACGCTCGCACCTGTTATGGCAGTGCCAGGAAAACCGGATCCTGGGCCAGGCAGCGTCGGCAGAGCACAGACGCCCAGCTAGCGCGATCGCCTGGTCTGACCTGATTGGCTGGCCCGCCGGGAGGTGAACGGGGCCGTGACTAGTCACTTCGGTGCGCATAGCCCAGTCGGGCTATTTAAGAAATGGGCCTGGCGGGGTCTAGCGCAGCGGGCCGGAGCCCCGTAAGTTACTCTTCCGCGACCATCGCTACCGAGGCCCGGCGTTACGCCGTGTGCCCGGACCGTTACGAGACGCCGTCTGGCGTGACGACCCGTGAGCGGGCGTGACGATCAGGAGGAGTGGGCCACATGTGGATCACGGACTGGACCGCGCGTGCTGCGTGCAAGGGAACTGATCCTGACGAGCTTTTCGTTCAGGGCGCGGCACAGAATCGGGCCAAGCTGATCTGCCGGGGCTGCCCTGTCCGGACCGAGTGCCTCGCGGACGCACTCGACAACCGGATCGAGTTCGGGGTGTGGGGTGGTATGACCGAGCGCGAGCGGCGCGCGCTGCTTCGCCGCCGCCCGGACGTCACATCGTGGCGTGACCTGCTCGAGAGCGCTCGCAACCAGTACGAGCGCGCCGGCGACGAGCTCGTCGCCAGTTGATCACAAGTTCGTGATCGCCCGGCCCGCGCCACCGTCGCCGCGGGCCATCATCAGCGGCTAGCGAATCAGCTGGCGAAGCTGTCTCCCACCGCGCCAAGCCCGGCCAGATCATGCACGTCGTCGGGCTGCGCGGGCACCTCGGCCACGGGCACATGCGGATGCGCGGTCGTGAAGTGCTGGGCGAACCGCCGCTCGGTCGCGGACATCTGCATGCGCTCCGCGTGCAGTCGCAGGGCGGCGATGGTCAGCGTGTGCGTCGCCGCCGCCTGCCCGTCGGCGGCGAGGGTCTCCGCCGCGGCCAGGCTGCGGGCGGCCGAGAGCCGGCCGGCGGGCGAGCGGTGCACCCGGTTGAGGATCAGGCCAGCCAGCGGCATGCCCTCCTCGGCGAGGCGCTCGACGAAATACGAGGCCTCGCGCAGCGCGTCCGGTTCCGGCGCCGCGATGACCAGGAACGCGGTGCCGGGCGCGCGCAGCAGCCGGTAGGTGTAGTCGGCTCGCTCCCGGAACCCGCCGAACATCGTGTCCAGTGCCGACACGAACGTCTGCACGTCCTTGAGCACCTGGGCGCCGAGCACCTTGGTCAGCACCCCGGTGACCATGCCGAAGCCCGCGTTCAGCACCTTCAGGTACGCGCGGCCGCCCACCTTGGCCGGGACGACCAGCAGCCGGATCAGCCGGCCATCGAGGAACCGGCCCAGCCGCTGCGGTGCGTCGAGGAAGTCGAGCGCGGACCGGCTGGGCGGGGTGTCCACGACGATGAGGTCCCATTCGTCTGCCCGGCGCAGCTGGCCGAGCTTCTCCATGGCCATGTACTCCTGGGTGCCGGAGAAGCCGGACGACAGCGACTGGTAGAACGGGTTGGCCAGGATCTGGGCCGCGCGGTCCGGGTCGGCGTGGGCCTCGACGATCTCGTCGAAGGTCCGCTTCATGTCGAGCATCATCGCGTGCAGGCTCCCCCCGGGCGTTCCGTCGCCACGGTCGGGGAACGGGACCGGCCGCGGCGTGTTGTCCAGGGAGGTCAGGCCCATCGACTGGGCCAGCCTTCGAGCCGGGTCGACGGTGAGCACCACCACGTGTCTGCCGCGCTCCGCCGCGCGCAGCCCGATGGCGGCGGCGGTGGTGGTCTTGCCGACGCCGCCGGACCCGCAGCAGACGATGACCCGGGTGCGGCGGTCATCGATCAGCCGGTCGAGGTCGAACCGCGGCGGCGTGGTGACCTCGCTCATCAGGGTGTGCCCCAGCTCGCTCATGCCGCCCCTTGCTCCCGCAGCGCGGCCGCCAGCTGGTACAGCCCGCCGAGGTCCATGCCGTCGGTGATCATCGGCAGGTCATAGCACGGCTGGCCGGGCTCGGCCAGCCTGCTCCGCTCCAGGTCCTGGCCCACGGCCGCCACCGCCTGCTCGGTGAGCTCGGCCGCGAGGTCGCTGGCCAGCCGGACGCTGTCGTCGAGCCCGGCGGCCTTCAGCCCGAGCGCGAGCTCGTGCTCGTCGACCGACCCGGCGGCCACCTCGCGGAGCTGGCTGAGCGGCAGCTCGGTCGGCCGGACCATGTTGACCATGATCCCGCCGACCTGGATCCCCCCGCCCGGCAGCCCGCGCAGCTCGGCGATGCCGTCCAAGACCTCCTGAACCGGCATCTCCTCCAGCGTGCTGACGAAGTGCACGGCGGTCTCCGGGGAGCGGATCACCTTCTGCACCGTGTCGGCGTGGGTGCGGATCGGGCCAACCCGGGCCAGCCCGGACACCTCGGAGGTGACGTTGAGGAACCGGCCGATCCGGCCGGTGGGCGGAGCGTCCATGACCACGGCGTCATAGACCGGCCGGCCCGCCTTCTTCCTCCGGACGGCCTCCGCCGCCTTCCCGGTCAGCAGCACGTCACGCAGCCCCGGGGCGATCGTGGTGGCGAAGTCCATCACGCCAACCCTGGTCAGTGCCTTGCCCGCGTGCCGCAGGTTGTAGAACATCTCGAGGTACTCGAGCAGGGCCGACTCCGGGTCGGCCACCAGCGCGTACACCTCTCCGCCCGGCTGCGTGGCGCTCGGCGGGGCCACCGCGATCTTGCGTTCCTCGTAGGGCAGCGGCGGGCAGTCGAAGACCTGCGCGATCCCCTGGCGGCCCTCCACCTCGATCAGCAGCACCCGCCTCCCGCCGGAGGCGAGCGCGAGCGCCAGGGCACCGGCGACCGTTGTCTTGCCGGTGCCGCCCTTACCGGTGACGACGTGCAGTCGAACGCCGTCCCAGTCCGTGTCCCGTGTGCTCACCCCTTGGAGGCTATCCGGGCCGGCGCACCGGGCACCCCGGATGGCCCGCGTGTCGGCCGGCCGGCCGGCGATGCGCTACCGGCCTACGTCACTTCAGCCACGGTGCCGCCGGGACCCAAATGTCACTAGGCTGGGATGAGAGTACGGCGTGACCATGACCGGAGAAGAGGTGTGGTGATGGACGTCGTTATACCGATCATCATCGTGGTATTCGTCATCGCGGCGATACTGGCCGCCCGCTCGTTCAAGATCGTGCAGCAGTATGAGCAGGGCATCATCTACCGCTGGGGCCGGGTGCTGCCCGGGACGCGCGGCCCGGGCCTGACGCTGATCTCGCCGATCGGCGATCGCATGCAGAAGGTCAACATGCAGATCGTCGCGATGGCGGTCCCGGCGCAGGAGGGCATCACCCGGGACAACGTCAGCGTCCGGGTGGACGCGGTCGTGTACTTCCGGGTCGTCGACCCGATCAAGGCGACCATCAACGTCCAGAACTACATGTTCGCGATCTCCCAGCAGGCGCAGACCTCGCTGCGCTCGATCATCGGCCAGTCCGAGATGGACCAGCTGCTCGCTGAGCGCGACACCGTGAACCGGGAGCTGCGCCGGATCATCGACGAGCCGACCGAGGGGCCGTGGGGCATCCGGGTCGAGCGGGTGGAGATCAAGGACGTTTCCCTGCCCGAGGGCATGAAGCGGTCTATGTCGCGCCAGGCAGAAGCAGAACGCGAACGTCGCGCGAGGATCATCACAGCGGACGGCGAATACCAGGCCTCCAAGCGCCTGGCCGCGGCGGCCAACGTCATGGCGCGCGATCCCGCGGCACTGCAGCTACGGCTGTTGCAGACCGTGGTCGAGGTCGCGGCGGAGCGCAACAGCACGCTGGTCATGCCGGTGCCCGTCGAGCTGCTCCGGTTCTTCGACAAGTTCAGTGGCACCGCCGAGCCCAAGGAGGGCGGGCCGGGATCGCTGGCCGACTTCGGCGGCGACGACGTGCAGAAGGAAGAGGCGCAGATCGAGAGCGGGGCGCCGCTGTCCATCCCCGACGTGCCCGAGATCCCCGAGCTGCCAGGTGCGGACACCGGGCTCGACAAGGTAGCGACGGACGCCGCGCCCGAGGCCACCGCGATCTCCGCGGACGGCCATGCCACGGACACCCGGGCCGAGCCCGTGCGGAAAGCGCCCGCCGCGCCCGAGGACGCCCCGGCGGACTCGGACGGCTGAGGCCCTCGCGAGCACCGGGCGGACTCGGACGCCTTTGGAGTTCACGGCCGCCCGTCAGGCCGTGATCCGGCTATGGTCTGCCTATGGCGAAGTGGGAGTACGCGACGGTTCCGCTGCTGGTGCACGCGACCAAGCAGATCCTGGACAACTGGGGCGAGGACGGATGGGAGCTCGTGACGGTCATCCCCGGGCCGAATCCCGAGCAGCTCGTCGCCTACATGAAGCGGGAACGGACATGAGCCTCGACGAACCGCCGGAGGGCTCGCCCGAGGCCAGGCTGGCGGCGATCGGCCTGACCCTGCCGAAGGTGGCGCGGCCCCTGGCCGCCTACGTGCCCGCCGTGCGGACCGGCGACTACGTGTACACGTCGGGCCAGGTGCCGGTGGTCGAAGGGCAGCTGCTGGCCACCGGCAAGGTCGGCGCCGATGTCGGCGTCGTCGAGGCGAGCGCGCTCGCGCGGACCTGCGCCCTCAACGCGCTGGCCGCCGTCGTGTCGGTGACCGGCGGGCTCGCCGCGGTCCGGCGCATCGTCAAGGTCACCGGGTTCGTGGCCAGCGCGCCGGGCTTCACCCAGCAGGCCCAGGTCGTCAACGGCGCCAGCGAGCTGCTGATCGAGATCTTCGGTGAGGCGGGCAGGCACGCACGCAGCGCGGTCGGGATGGCCGTGCTGCCGCTGGACGCACCGGTCGAGGTGGAGCTGATCGCCGAGGTTCGAGACATTTGAGCGGGACGCACTGAGTGGGCGCGATCCGGATCGGCGGCCGTGGCCAGCTCGGCCAGCAGGCTCTCGAGATCCTCGCCGGGGACCGGGCTCCGGCGCAGCCGCGGGACGCGGCCACGGTCATGCTGCTGCGCCCGGCCGTCTCGCCGGCCGGCCTCGAGGTCTACATGCTGCGCCGCAAGTCCTCGATGGCGTTCGCCCCCGGCGCCTACGTCTTTCCCGGCGGCTCGGTCGACGCCAGGGACGCCGATGAGCAGGTCGCCTGGGCCGGACCCGGACCCGCCGAGTGGGGGCACATCTTCGACGCGCCGCCCGAGCTGGCCCGCTCGCTGGTCTGCGCTGCCATCAGGGAGACCTTCGAGGAGTCCGGCGTGCTGCTGGCCGGGCCGTCCGCGGACTCGGTCGTGGCCGACACCACGGGCGCCGACTGGGAGGCGGACCGCAGGAGCCTGCTGGACCGCTCGCTCTCGCTGGCCGAGATGCTGGCCAGGCGCGGCCTGGTGCTCCGGTCGGACCTGCTCCGGCCCTGGTCCCGGTGGATCACCCCGGTGATCGAGGAGCGCCGCTTCGACGCCCGGTTCTTCGCCGCCGCGCTGCCGGAGCAGCAGCGCACCCGGGACGTCGGCGGCGAGGCGGCCGAGGTGGCCTGGGTGCGTCCCGAGGACGCCATCGCCATGGGGCGCCGCCGGGAGATCGTGCTGTGGCCGCCGACCGCGGTGACCCTGGCTGAGCTGGCCGCCTGCCGGGACGTGGCCGCCGCGCTCGCGCCGCGCCAGGTCAGGCCGGTGCTGCCGGAGGCAAGCGTGGCCGAGGGGGCGGTCTGGCTGACGCTCCCGGCGGAGCTGGAGTATCCGCTGTGAGCGAACCGGGGCGAGCGAACCAGGAACCGCTGTGAGCGAGCCAGGAAGCACCGTGATCGACGGGAGCGGCACCGACCGCGCTCGCTGCGTCCTGGCCCCCAATCCTTCGCTGATGACGCTGGACGGCACCAACACCTGGCTGGTCGCGGAGCCCGGCGCGGCCGCGGCGATCGTCGTCGACCCGGGGCCGGACGACGAGGGACACCTGAACCGGGTGCGCGCGGCCGCCGAGGAGGCGGGCCAGCGCATCGAGAAGATAGTGCTCACCCACGGTCACCTGGATCACTCGGCGGGCGCGCGGCGGCTGGCCGAGCTCACCGGGGCGCCGGTCCTGGCCGTCGACCCGGCGCACCGGCTCGGCGCCGCCGAGACGCTCGGGCCGGGCGACGCGGTGCGGGCGGGCGGCTGCGAGCTGGTGGTGATCGAGACCCCCGGGCACACCGCGGACTCGGTGTGCCTGCTGCTCGAAGCCGACTCGGCGCTGCTGACCGGCGACACCGTGCTCGGGCGGGGCACCACGGTGATCGCGGGCGACGGCAACCTCGGCGACTACCTGACCTCGCTGGACCGGCTCCGGACGCTGGCGGGCGGCGGCAGCCTGCGGGCGCTGCTGCCCGGGCACGGGCCGCTGCTCGCCGACCCTGTCGCCACGCTCGACTACTACATCGAGCACCGGGCCGAGCGGCTGGCCGAGATCGAGGCCGCGCTGGACGCGGGCTGCCGGACCGTCCCCGACATCGTGGCCCGGGTGTACGTCGACGTGGACCGCGCGCTATGGCCGTTCGCCGAGCTGTCGGTGCGGGCCCAGCTCGGCTACCTCGCCGAGCGCGGCGCGCTCCCGCCTGGCGTCGAGCCGCCGCGGGAGTTACCTGGCGCGCCTGCGCAGCCGTTCCGAGTCGATCAGCAGCACCGACTTGGGGTGCAGGTGGATCCAGCCGCGCGCCACGAAGTCGGCTAGCGCCTTGTTGACCGTCTCCCGGGACGCCCCGACCAGCTGGGCCAGCTCCTCCTGGGTCAGGTCGTGGTTCACCTGCAGGCCGTCCTCCTGCTGGACGCCGAACCGGGCGGCCAGGTCCAGCAGCGCCTTGGCCACCCGCCCGGGCACGTCGGTGAACACGAGGTCGGACATGACCTCGTTGGTGCGGCGGAGCCGCCGGGCCAGCGCGGCCAGCAGGTGCATGGCGACGTCGGGGCGGTCGTTGAGCCAGGCACGCAGGTCGTCGTGGGCCAGCGCGGCCAGGCGGACCTCGGTGACCGCCGCCGCGCCCATGGTCCGGGGCCGCGGATCGAACAGCGACAGCTCGCCGAACATCTCGCCCGGCCCCATCAGGCTGATGAGGTTCTCCCGGCCGTCGGAGGAGGTCCGGGTCAGCTTGACCTTGCCGTCGAGCACCACGTACAGGGCGTCACCGTCGTCGCCCTCGTCGAAGAGCCGTTCCCCGCGGGCCAGCTCGACGTCGGTCACCCCGGCCCGCAGCGCCCTCGTCCCCTCCTCGTCCAGGGCCTCGAACAGGGGCGCCCGCCTGAGCATCTCCTCCGCGTGGTCCACGACAACCCTCCTCGCCCGCGACCAGGCGCTCACTCCACCAAACCACTACACAGTGTCGCCCATTCATTACCTGAAAGCGACTTCCGCCCCTTCCGCTCCAGTCCGCCCCCGAGACGGGGCGTTCAGGTCAGTGGTCTTGAATCGGCGACGCGGCCAGACGAGCCCGGCTCGCGTCGATCTCGGCCAGGGCCTCGTCGCGGCCCACCCAATGCGCGGCCTCCACCATCTTGCCGGGCTCGAGTTCCTTGTAGACCTCGAAGAAGTGCTGGATCTCCAGCAGGTCGTACTTCGAGACGTCCTCGATGTCGTTGAGTTGCGCCATCCGGGGGTCGGTGGCGGGGACGCACAGCACCTTGTCGTCGCTGCCCTTCTCGTCCCGCATCCGGAACATGCCGATCGCCCGGCACCGGATCAGGCACCCGGGGAACGTCGGCTCCTCGAGTATCACCAGCGCATCGAGGGGGTCCCCGTCGTCGGCGAGCGTGCCGTCGATAAACCCGTAGTCGGCGGGGTATCGAGTGGAGGTGAACAGCAGCCGGTCCAGCCGGATCCGGCCGGTCTTGTGATCCATCTCGTACTTGTTCCGCTCGCCCTTGGGGATCTCGATGATCACATCGAATTCCACGATTCCCGCCTCCCGGCCCTTAGATGATTGACTCCTGACCGATGTCTACCCGGTTCGGGTTCTCCGGCGCCCGGGGCGTTCCAGCATCCGGCGGAAAAGGTCCGCAGAGGGGAGGTGACCCGGTGCGTCGGCTCCGCCGCGCCGCGTTGCTGTCCCTGGCCCTGCTGAGCGTGTTCACGGTGACCGCGGGCGTCGCCGTGGCCCGGATGCTGCCGCCGAGGCTGGCTTTGTGGCGGCTGCCCACCGTGGCCAGCCAGGCGCTCGCCCAGGCCGGGCCGGTGCTGGCCCCGCTGCCGGGCGCGGATCTCGGCGGATCCGGCAGAACCCCGCGTTCCGGCCATCCCGGTCAGCCCGTTCAGTCGGCCACGGTGGCGGGCGTCACCGCCGCGCTCGGCCGCGTGCTCGGATCGGCCTCGCTCGGCCCGCACGTCGGCGCCGAGGTGGCCGACCTGTACTCGGGCCAGGTGCTCTTTTCCAGCGCGGCCGACTCCGGCTTCGCCCCCGCTTCCACGGCCAAGCTGGCCGTCGCGGTCGCCGCGCTGCACGTGCTCGGCCCGGCCGCGCGGTTCAGCACCCGGGTGGTGGCGGGCCCGACCCCCTCGTCCCTGATCCTGGTCGGCGGGGGCGATCCCACCCTGGCCGCCGGGCCCTTTCCGGTGGCCGACTATCCCCAGCCGGCCACGCTGGCCTCGCTGGCGCAGGCCGCGGCCAGGGCGCTGAAGGCCGAGGGGGTTCACTCGGTCCGGCTCAGCTACGACACCTCGCTGTTCACCGGCCCGACCATGGCGCCGGGCTGGACGGACAGTTACATCGTCACCGGCAACGTCACCCCGATCGAGTCGCTCGAGGTGGATCAGGGCCGGCTGACCCCGAGCGGGGCGCCGGAGGACTCCGACGACCCCGGCAACTTCCGGCCGCGCTCGTTCACCCCGGCGGCGCAGGCCGCGCAGGCGTTCGCCTCGTATCTGGCCGCCCAGGGGATCGCGGTGCGCGGGCCGCTGGCCCAGGCGACGGCGCCGCGCGGCAGCGCGACGGTGGCCGCGGTGTCGTCACCGCCGCTGGCCGAGATCATCGAGCAGATGCTGACCGAGAGCAACAACGTGATCGCCGAGAACCTGGCCCGGCAGGTCGCCATCGCCACCGGGTATCCGGCCTCGTTCAGCGGGGCGGCGGCGGCCGAGACCGCGGTGCTGCGCGGGCTGGCCGTCCGCGGCACGTTCCGGCTGTTCGACGGCAGCGGCCTGTCGCCGCTGGACCGGATCACGCCCGATGTGCTGGTGCAGCTCATCCGGCTGGCCGCGGCCACCGATCAGCCGAACCTGAGGCCGGTGCTCACCGGGCTGCCCGTGGCCGGCTTCTCCGGCACCCTGGCCCCCGGCGGCAGCGTCTTCCCCGACGTCGGCCAGGCCGGGCTCGGCATGGTGCGGGCCAAGACCGGCAACCTGGAGACGGTCGTGTCGCTGGCGGGCGTCGCGCAGGCGCGGGACGGCGAGCTGTTCGCGTTCGCGTTCATGGCCGATCAGCTGCCCGCCGGGGGCCTGGAGGCCGGCGCGTCGGACCTGACCCGGCTGGCCACGTCCCTGGCCGCCTGCGGGTGCCGCTAGGGCGTTTCGGTCCTGATTGCCCGGCGGTCGCCGGCTACCCGCCCGGTCAACGTACGGTGGAGGTGTGAGCAGCTCTCAGATGATCGACTGGAACGTCGCGACGTCGACCGGGGTCAGGTGGGCCAGGCCCGGGCCCGTCGTCAGCATGTCCGAGGCCCGGAAGGTGGTCGCGGAGCTGCGGCGGCTCGCCGACTCGGTGCAGGAGCCGGTTCGGGAGATCACCGGGCTGCCCGGCTCGCCCGACGGCGGCTGGGTCGCGATCGTGGACCGGCCGGGCTGGATCCGGGCCAACGTCGACGGCTTCCGGGTCGTGCTCGACCCGCTGGCCGAGCGGATGCGGGAGCGGGGCACGGCACCGCCGCCGGGCTCGGTGATCGGCGCGGTCGGCTCCCGGGTCACAGGCATGCAGGCGGGCCTGATCCTGGCCTACCTGGCCGGCCGGGTGCTCGGCCAGTATGAGCTGTTCCTGCCGCCGGACCCGGACACGCCCGAGTCGGCCTCGGCCGCCGCCCCGGCCGGCCGGCTGACCCTGGTCGCCCCGAACATCGTCATGGTGGAGCGCGAGCTTGGCGTCGACCCGCACGACTTCCGGCGCTGGGTGTGCCTGCACGAGGAGACGCACCGGACCCAGTTCACCTCGGTGAGCTGGCTGCGCCCGTACGTGCAGGAGCAGATGACCGAGTTCCTGCTGGCCTCGGACCTGGACCCGGCGTCGATCCTGGACCGGCTGCGGTCGGCCGCCGACGCCGTGGCGGGCGCCGTCCGCGGCGGCGGGGAGAGCCTCATCGAGGCGATCCAGACGCCGCGCCAGCGCGAGATCCTGGACCGGCTGACCTCCGTGATGACCCTGGTCGAGGGCCACGGCGACTACGTGATGGACGCGGTCGGGCCGAGGGTGGTGCCGTCGGTCGCGGAGATCAGGGCCAAGTTCTCGGCCCGGCGGCTGTCGGCGGGCCGGATCGAGCAGGCCATCCGCCGGGTGCTGGGCATCGACCTGAAGATGAAGCAGTACGAGCAGGGCTCGCAGTTCGTCAAGGCCGTGGTGGACCAGGCCGGCATGGCCACCTTCAACCGGGTCTGGACCTCCCCGGAGACGCTCCCGACCCGGGACGAGATCACCAACCCGGGCGCCTGGCTGGACCGGGTGGCCGACTCCGCGCCCGGCGGACGGGCGCTCGGCAGTCCGAAC
>JASHUI010000808.1:0-5017 GCA_030040095.1 Streptosporangiaceae bacterium
GCCGACGCGCGTCCGGCTGCAGCGGTGCGCGCGGTGGCGGCGACGCGGTCGGCGGCGATCGTGCGCGCCGAGGCGGCGACCAGCCGGGCGGGAGCGCTGCCCGACTTCGGCAACCCCAGCGGGCACTTTCCCGTGCCGCCAGCAGGCCGCGCGGTGAACACCAGCCACCCGAACCACGTGATCGGCGACGGCACGCCAGCCAGTTGCACGTCGGCGGCTGTGGTCAAGGCCGTCGCCGCCGGCGGGATCATCACGTTCAGCTGCGGCAGCAATCCGGTCACGATCTTGATGACGGCGACGGCCAGCGTGCCCAAGACCAGGCACCTGGTCGTGCTCGATGGCGGCGGCCTGGTCACGCTGAGCGGCGGAGGCAAGCGCCGGATCCTCTTCTCGGACACGTGCGCGGGCACGTGGTCGACCGACGACTGCGTCAACCAGCCGTACCCGCGGATCGTGGTGCAGAACATCACGTTCACCGACGGCTTCAACGGCACGCACCAGGCGACCTGCACGGCCAACGTCCCGCAATGCTGGTACGGCGGCGTCGACGGCGGCGGCGCCATCTACGTCGAGGGCGGTCAGTTCAAGGCGGTCAACTCCAGCTTCATCGCCAACCGCTGCTACCGCTATGGCCCGGACCTCGGCGGCGGCGCCATCCGGGTGCTCGCCCAGTACCAGAACCGGCCTGTGTATATCACCGGTGACACGTTCCGTGGCGGCCGCTGTTCCAACGGCGCGGCGCTGAGCAGCATCAGCGTTCAGTGGGACATACTCAACAGCGTCTTCGTCAACAACGCGGCCATTGGCTGGGGCGCGAACCCAGCATCCAGCGGGACACCAGGCGGCGGCAGCGGCGGCGCGATCTACAACGACGGCACCGACTACAACACGCTCATCGCCGGGACGGTCATGCGCGGCAACAGCGCTCGCGAGGGCGGCGGCGCGGTCTTCTACGTCGTGGACTCCGGCTGGGGAACGCTGACCCTCAACGACTCGCACCTCCGCAACAACCCCAGCGGCCAGTTCCAGACCTTCCCCGGGATCTACGACGACATCGACGGCCACGACGGCCCGCCAGTGATGATCGACTCCACCGACAGCTAGCGCGGCGAAAACGCGGATCCGCCGGTGGCGCCGGGGGTTGCGCTCGTCAGAACGGTCCGGCGAGGGCCGCCAGGCTGGCATCCGTCAGGCCAGCCGGGTCCGCCTGCGGGTCACCGGGGTTCTTCTCCCATTCTCCGAGCTGCAGTGAGTTCTCGACAACCAGCCGGCAGCGCTCCCAGCGGCGCCGCATGAACTCGGCCAGCGCGTCGCCGAGGTCCGTATGCGAGCCGAGCACATCTGCGAGAACGACCGCGTCCTCGATCGCGATCCCGGCGCCCATCGCGAGTTGCGGCGTCGTCGAGTGCGCGGCGTCGCCGATGAGCAGCACACGCTCGCGATACCACGGCGGGCGCACAAGTAGGGCGTGCAATGGCCGCCGATCGATCTGGCCCGGATCGGTCATCTGGTCACGCGCCCTTGCGATCACGCCGCCGTAGTCGGCCAGCAGGGCCTGCACCAGCCCCGGCCATTCCTCCTGCGACGGGCGCGTTACCTCGGGCGTGTTCTCCACCACGAACACGTACATCTCCCGGTCCGAGACAGGGTTGCAGCCGACTTTATTGCGGGGTCCGTAGAACATGACGATGCCGTCGCTGATCTCGCTGGCCCGCGGAACTACCACACGCCAGACCGTCTGGCCAGCGAAGAACGGCCCGGGCAGGTCCGGGAAAGCCAGGTCGCGCACGGCAGAGTGCAGCCCGTCCGCCCCGACCAGCAGGTCGTACGCGGCGGTGGAGCCGTCGCTGAGCGTGACCCTCACGTCATCGGGCCCCGACTCGATCGCCGTCACCGTTGTCGACAGGCGAATCCGCGCGCCGGCCTTCTGGGCGGCCTCGGCGAGCAGGCCCCAGAACACCGGCCGCATCGTCCCGCAACCGCCGGGGTACTCCGGTCCGGCCGCCCGCGGCAACTCGACCCGCCGCACGATCTGCCCATCGACGGTGCCAAAGCTCAGCGCATGATGTCCGTAACCTTCGCGGATGCTGCGCTCGAGCGCCTCCTCGTCGACCATCCGCAAGGCACGCAGCGACGGACCGATCAACGCCAGTCCCGAGCCGAGCGGCCGGAGGTCGGCGTTGATCTCGGCGATCTCAACATCTATCCCGCGCTTCTGCAGCACGATCGCGGCGCATAGACCGGCCGGGCCGCCGCCGGCGATCAGGGCATTCTTGACAGCCGCCATCGCGCTGATTACCTCCCGCCGTGAAAGTTAACGTGAACGTACGAGCCGGCGCGACAACGAGGCAAGTAAATCTTCGCGACGACGTTTGCGGCCGGCTCGCCGATCTGGCCGTATTGATCGAACGGGCCGGCTCCCGGTGCTCTAGGCCGGCCTGGTCGACGATCCGCGGGCGGTGAGCATCGCGGCAAGCGCGCGCCGGTCGCCGTCGCCCTTGCCGGTGCGCGGAAAGCGGTCGAGGAAGTAGATCTTCTTCGGGATCTCGAAGGCGCTCAGCTCGGTACGGCAGTGCCGTTGCAGTTCGGCTTGGGTCGCGTGATGGCCCGGCCGCAGGATGACGGCGGCGTTGATCTCTTCCCCGTACGTGGCATCGGGTACGGGAAATGCCAGCGCGTCCAGTACGGCGGGGTCCGCGAGCAGCACGGCCTCGACGGACTGCGGTGCGATCTTCTCGCCGCCGCGGTTGATCATGTCTTTTATCCGGCCGCTGAGGAACAGGTAGCCGTCGCTGTCCTGGTAGCCCAGGTCGCCGGTGCGGAACCACCCCTCGACGAAGGAGTCGGCCGTGGCTTGCGGATCGTCCAGGTACCCGCTGGTGAGCGCGGGTCCGCGGACCCAGACCTCGCCGGTCTGCGCCGCGGCGGCCGGGCCGCCGCCAGCCGTGACGATGCGGATATCCAGCCCGGTCGGAAGGCCTACGGAGGCCTCCTTGCCGGCACCGTCGCGTGGGAGCGGGTTCGACGTGGCCTGGTGCGCGGTCTCGGTCATGCCGTAGGCGCAGATGACCGGTGCGCCGAATTGCTGGCGCAACCTCCGCGAGACCGCGGGCGCGAGCGGCGCGCTGCAGCTTCGGATGAACCTCAGCGGCACAGGAGTGGCCGCCGGGTACTCGGCGGCGGCGCGGGCCAGCAGGATCTGGTGGACGGCGGGCACGGCCGTGTACCAGGTCGATTTCGTGCCGACGATCTCCTGCCAGAAGAGGTGGGCGGAGAAGCGCCCGGTTGCGGGGAGGTGGGCGGCGCCGCCGCTGGCGAGGGTGGCGAGCAGGCCGGCGACGAGGCCGTGGCCGTGGAACATCGGCATGGCCAGCAAGGTCGCGTCGTCGGGCCCGAGGTGATAGCCGGACACGATGCCAGCGACGGATGCGGCCAGGTTGACGTGGGTCAGCGGGACGACCTTGGGCCTGCCGGTGCTTCCCGTGGTGAACATCAGCAGGGCGAGACCGCGGTCGTGGGCACCGCCGCGGTCCTGGTCCGGCGCCGGCGGACCGGCAGGGCCGGCGCCGGAGCCCTGGCGCAGGCTCCTCAAGGTCACGCCGGTGCCCCCGGCGGCGATATCGATCACCCACGCCGGGGCGGCATCCCCCGGATAGCTGGCGGTCAGCGCGGGCGGAAGGAGCACCGCCCCGGCGCCGGCCACATCCAGGCGAGAGCGCACCTCGGTGCCCGTCAGCCGCGGATTCAGCGGGACGACCGCCGCGCCGATGGTCCATGCGGCCAGCAGCGCCAGCACGAACTCGGGGCGGTTGTCGCAGTAGAGGGCGATCCTGTCGTTGCTGGTGATCCCGGTCCCTGCGAGCTGGTCCGCCAGGGTCCGGACCACCTTTCCCGTCTGCCGGTAGGACAGGCGCATGCTGCCGTCGGCAACGCCGAAGGCCGCTCGATCCGGCGTGCGCCCGATGCTGTCCTCGATCAGCCTGAGCATGCCCGGCCGGCTTCTCGCGGCCGCGGTGCTGGCAGCCATGACGGTGCTACGACTTGCCGCCGTCCGTGGCGAATTCAGCGCGCAGTGCGTCGCCGCGGTCGTTGAGCGCGGGTGAGGGGATCATCGTGCCGAGCGAGTTGTAGGCGCCGAACTTGACCGGGTTGCCGGGAACCTGGAATCCGCCGACGTCCTTGACCATGCCACGCACCTTGATCTGCTCCAGTTTGCGGGCGTCGTCCACGTTGAGCACCATGCTCACCGGCAGCCCGGCATCCTCGAGACGCTCCTGCCAGACGGCGGCGTTGTCGGTCCGCAGCACCGCCTCCATCTCGGTCTTGAGCTCGGCCTGGTTGCTGGTCCGGTCGACGTTGCTGGCGAAGCGTGCGTCCTTGACCAGTTCCGGCTTGTCCAGGGTGTCGGCCAGGACGGTGAACAGGTGATCGTTCCCGCAGCAGATGGCGATGAGCTGGTCGGCGCACTGGAACGTGTCGAACGGCGCCATGGACGGGTGGCGGTTGCCGATGCGGTGCGGGCGCTGGTGGACGCCGAGGGCGTCCATGAGCCCCTGCTCCAGGGTCGCGAACGTGGCGTCGAGCATGGCCACGTCGATGGTGGTTCCCTTGCCGGTGCGCTCCCTGGCCGCCAGGGCGGTGACGACGCCGCAGTAGCCGAAGATGCCGCCCAGGATGTCGGATATAGACGTTCCGACCCTGGTCGGGCCTCCGTCCGGCTCGCCGGTGGCATCCATGATCCCCGAGATGGCCTGGATGACGGTGTCGTAAGCCGCCTCCATGTGCAGCGGGCCGTACTGGCCGAAGCCGGAGATCGAGCAGACGATCAGCCGCGGGTGCTCCTGTACCAGCTTCGCCGGGTCGAGGCCGAGCTTGGCCATGACGCCTGGGCGGAAGTTTTCCACCACGACGTCGGCCTTGGCGATCATTGCCTCGGCGAGGGTAAGGTCGTCCGGGTTCTTGAGGTCCAGCGCGATGCTCTCCTTGCCAAGGTTGGCGAACCGGTAGTACTCCGAAG
>JASHUI010000809.1:0-8515 GCA_030040095.1 Streptosporangiaceae bacterium
TCGATTGACAAGATCGAGGTCGTGACCCGCGGCCGGGTGCGCCGGGCCAAGCTGTACTACCTGCGCTCGCTGCGCGGCAAGGCCGCCCGGATCAAGGAGCGCCGCGAACCAGTGCGTTAGGCCGGGCCCGTCGCCTGGGGGAACGCGCGGCGGGCGCTGGCGTCCGCGGCCCGCGCCGCGGGCGCTAGGCTCGAATCCGATGACCAACGACGACCAGGATGACCGTGCGCCCGCCCTGACCGAGGCGGACCGGGCCGGCCAGCCAGCGATCGATCGCCAGGACCAGTTCGGCCCGGCGCCGGGCCCCGAGCTGAAGGGTTCGCGCATGGCAGGCACGGCTGCCCGGGACGAGGCCGTGGGCCCGCGGGCCGACCCGGACGAGCCGGGCCGGGACAACAGGGCCAGGAAGCCGAGGTCCTTCTGGCGCGAGCTGCCGGTGCTGATCCTGATCGCGCTGGTGATCGCGCTGGTGATCAAGTCGTTCGTGGTCCAGGCGTTCTACATACCGTCGTCGTCCATGGAGAACACGCTCGACATCGGCGACAAGGTGCTGGTCAATAAGCTCGTCTATCACTTCCGCCCGATCCAGGCCGGCGACATCGTGGTGTTCAACGGCGACGGCTCCTGGGAACCGGTCCCGGCCCCGGCCAGCGCCAGCCCGGACCCGGTGGTCCGGCTCTATGACGCGACGCTCGACCCGCTCTACCACTCGATCCTCGGCCTGTTCGGTACCGCTCCGGGCCAGACGGACTTCATCAAGCGGGTGATCGGCGTTCCTGGTGACCGGGTGGCCTGCTGCACCCCCAGCGGCGACGTGACGGTCAACGGCGTGGCGTTGCACGAGCAGTCGTACCTGTACCCGGGCAACGTCCCGTCGACCCAGCGGTTCAGCGTCACGGTGGGGCCCGGCCGGCTGTGGGTGATGGGCGACCACCGGAGCGTCTCCTGGGACTCCCGGGGGCACATGCAGGACCCGGGCGGGGGGACGATCCCGGAGAACATGGTCATCGGCCGGGCATTCATGATCGTCTGGCCGCCCAGCCGGTGGCGGGTCCTGTCGATTCCCTCCACCTTCGGCCAGCCGGGAATCGCCCCTGCCGCGGCGGCCCTGGGCGCCGTCGCCGGGCCCGCCGCACCCTACCTTCCCGTCGGGGCCGGCTTCGCCGGTGCCATCCCGCTGACCCTGCTGCAGCGCAGGATGCGCCGTCGCCTCCTGACCAGGGGCCTGCCGTGGCGCGGCGCGGGCTCGGGGCGCCGGCCGCACCGGGGATGACATTATGAACGCTCCGGCACCGCGGAATCCTGGGTACACGCCGAGGCGGGGCGGCGGGCTGACCGGCTATGAGCGGGTCCTCGCCCGGGCCGGACTCGGCCCGGTGGCCGGGATCGACGAGGCCGGGCGCGGGGCTTGCGCCGGCCCCCTGGTGGTTGCCTCGGTCGCGCTGGACCCGCGGCGGTCGTCCGGCCCGAGCGGCGTGGCCGACTCCAAGGCGCTGACCGCCGCCGCGCGCGAGGCGGTCTACCAGGAGGTCGTGGCCCGGGCCCTGGCCTGGCATGTGGTGGTGATCCCGCCCGGCGACATCGACGCGCTCGGGCTGCACGTGTGCAACGTGACCGGCATGCGTCGGGCGCTGGCCGGGCTGGCCTGCCGGCCCGGGTACGTGCTGACCGACGGGTTCCCCGTCCGGGGCCTGGCCGTTCCCGCGCTGGCCATGTGGAAGGGCGACGAGGTCGCCGCGTGCGTCGCCGCGGCCTCGATCGTGGCCAAGGTGACCAGGGACCGGATCATGAGGGAGATCAGCCCGCGATACCCGCAATATGGCTTTGCCAGGCATAAGGGGTACTCCACCCCCAGTCACATGGCCGCCCTGGCGGAACATGGCCCGTGCCCGGAGCATCGCAGGTCGTTCGCCAACGTGATCGGGGTGGTCCGGGCCCGGGCCGGCCTGCCGCCGCTGGACCTGAGCCAGATGCAGGAGGACGTGAGGCTGGGGCCGGCGGACCTGGGCCTGGCATCGGCGGACCTGGGCCTGGCGCCGGCGGACCTGGGCCTGGCACCGGCGGAGGTAACCCTGGGGCCGGTGGACGTGAGCCTGGACGCCGACGAGGACCAGCCAGGTCACGAGGCAGAATTGTCCTATGGTTGACCTCATCCGGGCCGTGCCCCGCCGGGTGCGGGTCGGGGCCGCCGGCGCTCAGTGCCCGGGCACCGTGCGCAACGGCCTGCCCGCCCTCGCAGCGCCTGCGGTCAGAACGGAGGGAACATGAGCGCGGAGGATCTCGAGAAGTACGAGACGGAAATGGAGCTGCAGCTCTACCGCGAGTACCGTGACGTGGTCGGGCTGTTCAGCCATGTGGTCGAGACCGAGCGCCGGTTCTACCTCACCAACCACGTGGAGCTCAACGTCCGCACGTCGGACAACGGCGAGGTGTTCTTCGAGGTCACCATGCAGGACGCCTGGGTATGGGACATGTACCGCCCTGCGCGGTTCGTGAAGAACGTCCGGGTCGTTACGTTCAAGGACGTCAACATCGAGGAACTCGCCAAGAGCGACCTGCAGCTCCCCGAGCCCGACGACAAGCACCAGGGCTTCTCCTGACGGCCGGTCCAGCCCTTCCGGCCCTGGACGATGACGAACGATGAGGCGAACTTCCTTACCGACCGCGTCTATCTGCCGGGCCGGCCGGGATCCAGGGACGTGCTGACGTGACCACGGTCGCGGGCCGCCCGGTTGACGGGACAAGCCAGGCCTGGGCACCGGCGGGCACCCGGTCAGTGTCCCGCGCCCTGGCCATGCTCGAACTCTTCGCCCAGGCCGACCAGCCGTTAGGCCTCACCGAGATCGCGAAGAAGCTGGGCCTGCCGAAGACCAGCGCTCTCGGCCTGCTTCGCGCCCTGCTCGATTCCGGGTTCGCCGCCGCTGACGACCATGGCGGCTACGTCCTTGGCCTGCGCAGCTTCGAGGTCGGTGCCGCCTACCCGCGGTCCAGGACCTCGGTGCGCGTCGTGGAGACCGAGTTGCGAGCCCTGACCGCCGACCTCGGGGTCACGGCGCATTTCGCCGTGCTCGACGGCGAGGAGGTGGTCTACCTGGCCAAGCACGATCCCCCCGGTGGCGGCGTCCGGCTGGCGAGTTTGCTGGGAGCGCGGCTGCCGGCCGCCCTCACCGCCGTTGGCAAGGCGCAACTGGCGTGCCACACGCGCGGCGCCTCGACCGCCTCGACCGTCTCTGCCGACCTTGGCCGGGAGCTTGACGTCGTGCGCGCCCGCGGCTACGCGCTCGATGAAGGGCTGACGTTAGCAGGCATTCAGTGCGTGGCGGCTCCGGTGTTCGACCGGGCAGCATGCTGCGGGGCGATCGGCGTCAGCTATGTGATGCAGGGCGGCCTGGACATTGCGCTCGTCGCTGGAGCGGTCACCGCCGCGGCACGGCGGTCCTCCGGTCGGCTGAGGGCCGCCGCGGCTGGCGCCGACGGGGAGCAAACACGCCTATAGTATGACAAAACATATCATGCTAGGTAACGAGGCGACTTGACAAGTTAGAGCGGCAAAGCCTAGCCTGCGCTAAGCTGCCCGAATATCGTTCTTATATATGAACAAGCTGAGCGGTCCAAGCGAAGGGTCCGATAGTCGCGGCCGGGGCTGCGACAGAGATATGTGGATAATTAACGCTGTCGACGTCGCCGCCGTTCCCCACCTGGCGCTATCGAGTTTCCTGTCCCCGGCCGGGCTAGCCGGGAATGGGCTGGCTGACAGGACAGATGAGTTTTTTCACGTGCCCTGCTTCGCCTTCTTGCTGACGAGCCTGATCGGCACCGTCCTGGTCGACACGGGACCGAGCCCGGTGCCTGTCGCTCAGGCCCGCACCCGTCCGCATTGCGATCACGTTAAGAACGACCACATCTTCCCGCGGGCGAAGGCCGTAATTCAGAAACCAGAGGTGCGGCGTACGGCCGGCAAAGCCGCTGATGGATTCTGCCTGAACGTCAGGGATTTCTTGCCGGGGCTGGAAGGGCGGCCGCTCTGTGAAGACCGCGCTGAGAAGAAACGATAACGGCAGAGAGGTGTATGTGGGCCCAGGACTGACCGTGGACGAGCTGACCGTAGGACAGAAGGCCACCTTCGCCAAGACGCTTACCGAGTCGGACGTCTACACGTTTGCTGGCATCACCGGCGACCTGAACCCGCTGCACGTGAACGCCACGTACGCGGAGGGCACGCGTTTCCGGCGGCGGATCGTGCACGGCATGCTCGTCGCCTCGCTGATCTCGACGGTCCAGGCGACCCAGCTACCAGGTCCAGGAAACCTATACGTCCGGCAGAGCCTGGAGTTCCGCGCGCCCGTGTTCTTCGGCGACACGATCACCGCATCGGTTGAGGTGACCGCCGTGGACGCCGAGCGTAACAGGGTCTGGCTGCGCACCGACTGCCACAACCAGGATCAGGTCCTGGTGGTGACGGGGGAATCCGAGCTCTCGCCGCGCAAAGCTGCCCCATGACCCAGGCCGGCCTCGGCCGTGACCCGCCGGGGGTCGCAGTGGAACGCACCCGACCAATGAGCAAAGGCTGTGATTAGTGAGTCAGCAACCCAACCAAGAAGTACCTGCCCGTCCGGCCGCGGCCGGCAGCGGTCATCCGTCGCTGGCAGGCAAGGTGGCCGTCGTGACCGGGGCGTCACGCGGCATCGGGCGGGCCATAGCCGAGGCGCTAGCCGCGAGAGGAGCGGCGGTCGCGCTTGGCGACATAGACAAGGAAGCTGTGACCGCCGCCGCGGCGACGCTGTCGCAGGCGGGCTGCCAGGCCCTCGGCGAGGCGTGCGACGTATCGAAGGCCAGCGAGGCCGAGCGGTTGCTCGAGTCTGCCGTCGAGGCGTTCGGGTCCGTGGACATCCTCGTGAACAACGCCGGGATCAACCGGGACGGCATGCTGCACAAGATGCGGGACGACCAGTGGTTCGAGGTCTTGGACGTGGACCTGACCGGGGTGTTCTTCCTGACCAGGCGCGCCGCCCAGATCATGCGAGCACAGGGGTCTGGCCGGATCGTGAGCGTCTCGTCAGCGAGCTGGCTGGGCAGCCTGGGCCAGGCCAATTACGCGGCGGCCAAGGCTGGCGTGGTCGGCCTCACCCTCACGGCGTCGCGTGAGCTCGCTGCCAAGGGCATAACGGCGAACGTGATCTGCCCGGGATTCATCGAAACCGGCATGACCCGTGGCGTCCCGCCCGAGGTCTGGGATCAGGTCGTGAGCCGGATCCCGATGGGTCGGCCGGGGCAGCCGTCTGACGTCGCGAGCCTCGTATGCTTCCTCTGCTCGGACGAGGCGGGATACATCACGGGCCAGATCATCAACGTGGGGGGCGGCCTCGCGTGGTAGCAAACCCGGGCCGCAGGAACCGAATGAGGATGGAGGCTGTGGATGCTTGACGAGCGAGTCGCGGTCGTCGCGCCGGTACGGACCGCGGTGGGCCGTTACGGCGGGGCACTGGCCGGCGTGTCAGCGCTTGACCTGGGAGCGCACGTGACGCGCGAAGCAATAAGCCGGGCTGGCCTGGAACCGGAGCAGGTCGAGCGGGTGGTGGCCGGCGAGAACCTGCAGGTGACCGCCGGCGGCAACCCCGCTCGTCACGTGCTGCTCAGGGCCGGCCTCCCGGTCGGGTCAGATGCGTACAGCATCAACATGAACTGTTCGTCGGGACTGCGGGCGATGTCATCGCTGGCCCAGGACATCCTCATCGGCGACGTCGCCACCGGCGTGGCGGTGGGCATGGAGAACATGAGCAGGTCGCCTTACCTGCTCGAAGGCGCCAGGTTTGGTTACCGGCTCGGCAACGGCGTACTGATCGACTTCCTGGCCGATTACATACTCGGCGACGCCGGGCCGATGGCGGAGAACGTCGCGGCCGCGTACCGGATTACCCGCGAAGAGCAGGACGAGTTCGCGGCCGAGAGCCAGCTCCGTGCCGCCCGGGCCATCGACGAGGGCCTGATGCGCGATCAGATCACCGCGGTCGAGGTTCCAGGGAAAGGCGGCCCCACGGCCTTCGACACCGACGAGCATCCGCGGCGGGACATCACCGCGGAGAAGCTGGCCCGGCTGAAGCCCGCGTTCCGGGACGACGGAACGGTCACCGCGGGGAACTCCTCCGGGATCAACGACGGGGCGGCTGCGCTCGTCCTGATGCGGGAGTCCCTGGCCAGGCGGGACGGCCGGTCTCCGGTCGGCTACCTGCGCGGCTGGGCATCGGCCGGGGTGGAACCGGGGATGTTCGGCATCGGTCCGGTGCCGGCCGTCACCAAGCTCCTGGACCGGGCCGGGCTCGGGCTGAGCGATATCGGGCTCATCGAGCTGAACGAGGCGTTCGCGTCCTCCACGGTTGCCGTGATCAAGGAACTGAAGCTCGATCCCGCGATCGTCAACGTGAACGGGGGAGCGATCGCTCTCGGCCACCCGGTCGGCGCAACGGGCCTGATCCTCGTCACCAAGCTGCTGAGCGAGATGCGCCGGCGCGGCGTCCAGTACGGGGTGGTCACCATGTGCGTGGGAAGCGGGCAAGGGATGGCGGCGCTCTTCGAGCTCGACTAGCGGTGTCGCGGCCTCACAAGGACGCCCTACGGACTACCGTAATGACGAAGTCTGGATCCGTAACAGTCCTGCCCGGGCCGCCCAGGGATTGCGATGGAGTCGACCCAGTCCGCCGGGAGCCGGTCAGTGTCCCGGGCACTCGCCATTCTGGAGATCCTTGCCCGGGCCGGCCGGCCGCTTCCGCTGACCGAAATCGCCAGGGAACTTGACCTGCCGAAGAGCAGCACGCTGGGCCTGCTCCGCGCTCTGGTCCGCTCCGGCTTCGCGGGCACCGACGACCACGGCGGCTATGTCCTTGGTCTGCGAAGCTTCGAAGTCGGCGCCGCTTACCTGCGGTCGATGACGCCGACGCGCGCGGTGGACCGGGAACTGCGGGCCCTCACCAGCGAGCTCGGGGTGACGTCACACTTCGCCGTGCTCGACGGTGACGAGGTCATCTACGTCGCCAAGCACGACCCATCCGGAGCTGGTGTCAGGCTGGCCAGTTCGCTGGGAGCCAGATTGCCCGCCGCGACCACGGCAGTCGGAAAGGCCCAGCTCGCGTGCCTGGAGTCGAGCACGGGCACCTCCGACGCTCTCAGACGCGAGCTTGACGCGGTTCGCGTGGACGGTTTCGCGGTCGATGACGGCCTCACCCTCGCGGGCGTCCGCTGCGTCGCTGCGCCGGTGTTCGACTTGGCAGGGTGCTGCGGGGCGATCGGCGTCAGCTACCCCGCGCTCTGCGGCCTTGACCTCGATGCGGTCACCCGGGCATTGGTCGCCGCTGCGCGGCAGGCATCCGAGCGGCTAGGGGCCGCCGGTCGCGGCATTGGCGGGGCGGCGCCGCGATGACAGAAACCTCAGGTGCCCGCGGCTCAGCGGCCCGGGGCCGGGCGCCGGGTAGGCGGGCATTTAAGCACCCCGTACCGACAGCCTGGTCCCTTCTCGTCCACATTTAGGCGAGGCGTCGCGTTCCTTTCACAGGCGATGCCGGTGATCTGCGCGCCACGCCCCCGATGCGCCAGCGTCGGAGGCGGAGGTGGTGGACGTGAACGCCAAAGACGCCCTTGGCCAGCAGGGAGAGCAGCTCGCCGCGGAGTACCTGCAGCGCCAGGGCCTGCGGATCCTGGACAGGAACTGGCGCTGCAGCGAGGGAGAGATCGACATCGTCGCGGCGGACCGGCGGGTCCTGGTCGCGTGCGAGGTGAAGACCCGCTCCGGAACCCGGTATGGCACCCCGCTCGAGGCCGTGACCAGGAAGAAGAGGAACCGGTTGCGGCGGCTGGCCGTGCAGTGGGTGGTCGCCCACGGCGTGCTCTTCGACGAGGTGCGCGTCGACGTGCTCGAGGTGCTCAAGGACCCGCGGCAGGGCTTCACGATCGAGCACATCCGCGGGGTGGGCTAGATGTCGCTGGCCCGCACTCACTCCATCGCGCTGGTCGGCGTCGAGGGCCACCGCGTCGAGATCGAGGCCGACATCGAGAACGGGCTGGTCGGGCTCATGCTGGTGGGACTGCCCGACACCGCGCTGCGCGAGGCGCGGGACCGGATCCGGTCGGCGATCGTCAACAGCCGGGAGAAGTGGCCGAACCGCAGGATCACCGTGGGCCTGTCGCCCGCCAGCCTGCCCAAGCGGGGCAGCAGCTTCGACGTCGGCATCGCGGTGGCGATACTCGCCGCGGCCGGGGTGGTTCCGGCCGCGCGCATCGGCGACCTGATGTTCCTGGGCGAGCTGGGACTCGACGGCCGGCTGCGCCCGGTGCGCGGGGTGCTGCCCGCGGCGGCCGCGGCCGCGTCCGACGGCTTCAGGACGGTGGTCGTGCCCGCGGAGAACGCCCCTGAGGCCTTCCTGGTCCCGGCGATGCGGGTGGTGGCCGCGGTCAGCCTGGGAGCGTTAGTCGCCTGGCTGCGCGGCGCCGACGACGGCGGGGTGCGGGTATTCGAGGGCGGGTC
>JASHUI010000810.1:0-3575 GCA_030040095.1 Streptosporangiaceae bacterium
GTGCTGATGCCCAGCTCGGACAGCCTGCCGACGACCTCGGACGCCTGATCCCTTGGTGCCACCCACAGCCCGTCGTAGAGCGGGGCGAAGCCGAGCCAGCGCAGCTGCTTGCGCAGGGCATCCCGGGCGGCCCGGTTCTGCTCCGGGATCGAGAACGCCACCAGGCTCCACATCCCGTCCCACGGCTGGGTGTCCCGGCCGAACGAGAAGATGTGGCGCGCGCCCTCGTCGAGGATCCGCGCCGCCCGCCCGCTGAGCCGCACGAACGTGCGCCGGCCGATCTTGGAGGTAACCAGCAGCCGGTTCCTGGTCAGGCGGCTGAGCGCGGCCCGGGCGGCCGAGTCGCTGACGCCGAACTCGGCCAGCAGCGCGACCAGCGCGGCCGACGGCAGCGACTCGGTGTGCTGCCACCAGTAGTCCCCGAGCAGCGTGAGCAGCAGCCGCGGCGGCCTCTGGGCGACGCCCGACGGCCGCGCCTCGGAGCCGTCGTCGCCGGCCAGCACCGCCAGCTCGTCGGGCGATTGTGGCTGATGAGAGACGGTCACGCCCATGAGGGTATCCAACGGCCGTGTGGCATGACCACGGCCATCACGCCAGTTCGCTTCGACGCCGGACAGCGCGCATACATGCTGAACACTGCGCTGACCGACGTCCGTGACGTCATATGTCGCGTGATCGGTCTCCTAGTCGGCGGCGTTGATGATGACGGTCTTGAGCTGGGTGTAGTCGAGCATCGAGTCGGCGCTCATGGTCCGGCCGAATCCGCTGTGCTTGTAGCCGCCCCAGGGCGCGCCGATGACCCCGAACGACCCGAACCCGTTGATCGTGACCTGGCCGGCCTGCACGCCCCGGGCCAGCCGGATCGCGCGGCTCACGTCGCTGGTCCAGACGGACGCGTTGAGGCCGTACCTGGTGCCGTTGGCGATCGCGATGGCCTCGTCCTCGTCGTCGAAGCCGAGCACCGAAAGGACCGGCCCGAAGATCTCCTCCTGCGCGATGCGCATGTCCGGGGCGACCCGGTCGAAGATCGTGGGCTCCACGAAGAACCCTTTGTCGTACTTCTCGCCGGCCAGCTTGTGCCCGCCGGTCACGACCTCGGCTCCCTCCTCGCGGCCGATGTCGAGGTAGCCGAGCACCCGCCGCTCCTGCTTGGCGCTGATCAGCGGTCCCATCTGGACGTCCTCGTACCAGGGGCCCACCCGCACCTGGCGGAACGCGTCGGCCACCGCGTCCACGAGCTCGGCCCGCATGCTCTGGCTCACCAGCAGCCGGGAGCCGGCCGCGCAGACCTGCCCGGTGTTGAGGGTGATGCTGCGCACGATCGAGGGCACGGCCCGGGCCAGGTTCGCGTCGCGCAGCACGATCTGCGGCGCCTTGCCGCCCAGTTCCACGTGCAGCGGGATCAGGTTCCTCGCGCAGGCCTCCATGACCTTGCTGCCGGTCTCCGGCGAACCGGTGAAGCTCATCCGCCGGACCAGCGGGTGGGCCGGAAGGGCGGCGCCCGCCTCGGTGCCGTACCCGGTCACGACGTTGATCACGCCGGGCGGAATCCCGGCCTCGAGAGCCAGCCGGGCCAGCAGCAGGCAGGTCAGCGGCGCGTCCTCGGCCGGCTTGACCACGATCGTGTTGCCGGTAGCGATCGCGGGCGCCACGTCCGTCACCATGATCGGCCCGGGCACGTTCCACGGGATGATGCTGCCGCACACGCCGTACGGCTCCCGGATGGTCATGCCGAGTACCCCGGGGGCGGCCGCGGGCAGCGTCTGGCCGGTGATCTTGTCCGCCAGGCCGGCCACGTAGACCAGCGTGCGCGGTACCGGGGACGGCCCCCAGTCCGGGTGGCCCACCTCCATCGACTCCAGCGCGGAGAGTTCCGCCGCGTGGCCGCGGCACAGCTCGGCCCACCGGTACAGGGCCTCGGCCCGGGTCACCGGGCTCGCGTCCCGCCAGGCCGGGAAGGCCGCGGCGGCGGCCTGCACCGCGTCGTCGATGTCGGCGGCGCCGCCCCGCGGCACGCGCAGCAGCACCTCCTGCGTGGCCGGGTTGATCACGTCGATGGTCTCGCCGCCGCGCGCCGGGACCCAGTCCGCGCCGATGAGGTGCGCTCCCTCGGTCACAAGAGCCCGGGGGTCCGGGCGCGCGGGTGCCGACACTGCCATGGCCGTTCCTCTTTCCTGTCCGGGCGGACGCGACGATAGCTGACGAATCCCGTCACGCTCGTCGCAACAAATGACACGCCGCAGCCCGGGTGCTGTCAAGAGGGCCGGCCCGCCGGCGCCAACGGCGGCCGCTTTCGTTCTCAGCCGCTGAAAGGATTGAGTACCCGGACCCCAGATCGCTCGAAGTCGCTGGTGTGGCGGGTGACCACGATCCAGCCGTGCACCCTGGCGGTAGCCGCGATAAGCGCGTCGACCACCGGAACGGGTTGCTCCGGGTGCTTGCTGCCCCACTCAGACGCGATACGAAGGGTGATAGGCACGATCCGGTCGGCGAAGCCTGCCTCCACGTCCCGTAGCCAGCGCCCGAGCGCCGCAGCCTGCTGCCCGTCTCCCCGGTCGCGGATACGGGCGATGCCCTGCTCGATCTCGCCCAGAGTCAGCACGGAGACGTAGAGCCTGTCCGGGGGCGTCGCCGCTATCCACTCGGCCACGCTCGGAGCCATGTGGCGTTTGCGCGTCTCGGACAGAACGTTGGTGTCAAGCAGGTAGCTCACACATCACCCACGAGATCAACCTCGCGGCCAAGGTCCTGCTTACGATCGGACTCGATCTCATCGAAGACCGCGGCGACGTCATCATCGAGCCTTGGCGGCCCGAGCAGGATCTGCGTGAGATCCGCTGCGGGGCTGGTCAGGCGGCGGTACTCGGCAATATCCACGATCACGGCGACGTCCTGTCCGTGTCGGGTGATGATCTGCGGGCCATCCTGCCCTACCGCGCGGATCACCTCGCTGAAGCGCTGCTTGGCTTCCTGTATCTGCCAGTGAGCATGGGCTGACGAAGACATGATCACCCACTAACACGCTGTCCTGTCTAGACAGACTACCGCCTCAACGGCGCGGATCGGGCCAGGGGCGAAGCACCCGTGTGGGCACGGAAGACCCGCGGCCGGGCCGGCCGGCGGCCGGCGTCACCCGGCCGGGCGCAGCCCGGTCCCTAGGCGTCGCCCGGCCGAGTGACTGGATGCGCATGTTACTCCCGTAGCAGTACAAGTCATAGATCTGCGGGAACGTCCCGGTCGGCCCGGCGGCCGTGGCTGCGTCGCCGAGGCGGCCGGCGCGTATGCCCGGACCCACCGCAGGCGCCAACGTATGACGTTGTTCACGACGACCGATCCAGAATGGGCTATTCAACGCGGACGTCCCGGGGCGGAACCTTCCACGGATGGCGAGGTCAGCGCCGGGGTGCCGGCCGAGGCCTGCCGCGGGACGGAAGGGATGGCGTGACAGGAAAAGCGGCCTAGATTAATGTGCCCGTAGGCAGACTTGTCACGTGTCATCGCCGATCTTCGGGCCGGTCCACGGCCGAGCAGCAGGGAAGCTGAGATGCCCAACGCAATTCTGGACCCGACGGGCG
>JASHUI010000811.1:0-3742 GCA_030040095.1 Streptosporangiaceae bacterium
GTCCTGCGCGGCCCGGCGGGCCGGCCCGGGCCCGGCCCCGCCGCCTCGCTTGAACGCGCTCGTCCGGTACCCGAAGCCGCACTCGGCCCGGGTGAGCTCGGCCACCGTGTCCCGCAGCCGGTCATAGGCGCGGACGGTCACGATCGTCTCGGCCACCTCCTGGCCGTAGGCGCCGACGTTCTGGATCGGCGTGGCGCCGGCCAGCCCCGGTATGCCGGACAGGCACTCGATGCCGGACAGCCCCTCGGCCACGCACCGCCGCACCAGCGAGTCCCAGTCCTCGCCGGCCGCCACGGTCATGGTCACGCCGTCGCCGTCGCCGGTGATGCCGACCCCGCGGGTGGCCAGGTGCAGCACCGTCCCGGGGAAGCCCTCGTCGGCGACCACCAGGTTGCTGCCGCCGCCGAGGACGAGCACCGGGTCGCCCTCGGCGTCCGCCGCGCGCACGGTCGCGACGACCCGGTCGTCGTCGTCCGCCTCGACGAAGCGCTCGGCCGGGCCGCCGACCCCCAGGGTGGTGTAGCCAGCCAGCAACACCGGTGCCGTCACGTTCGATACTCTTTCTGGTCGCAGCGCTGCGGCGGACGATTCCCCCGCGCCGTAGGCCCGCTCGGGGCGCTGCTGCCGGTGGCGCGGCGCGGGCTGCAAGTAACGTACCCGAACGGCCGGCCGGTCGCGGTGCCGCCTCGCTACGGTGGGCCCATGGCTGAGAAGCTGACCGCCGCCGGCCGGGCCCGGCTGCACGACGCGGCCGCCCGGCACGTCGGCGACGACCGCATTCCCGGCCTCGTGGCGCTGGTGGCCACGGGCGGCCAGGTGCACGTCGAGGCGCTGGGCACGCTGGCCGTCGGCGGCGCGCCGGTGGCCAGGGACTCGCTGTTCCGGATTGCCTCGACCACCAAGCCGATCACCGCGGCGGCCACCCTGACGCTGGTCGACGAGGGCCTGATCGCGCTGGACGAGCCGGTCGACCGGCTGCTGCCGGAACTATCGGGGCGCCGGGTGCTGCGCCGCGGCGACGGGCCGCTGGACGACACCGTGCCCGCCGTGCGCCCTGTGACCGTTCGTGACCTGCTGACCTTTACCTTCGGGTTCGGGATGAGTTCCGAGATGTGGGCCTCGCCCGTGCCCTGGCCCGTGGTCGAGGCCGCGGATGCGCTGCGGCTGGCCACCACCGGGCCGCCGCAGCCGGACGTCCAGCCCGACCCGGACACCTGGATCGCGCGCCTGGGCACGCTGCCGCTGATCGCCCAGCCCGGCGAGCGCTGGCTGTACAACACCGGCGCGTCGGTGCTCGGCGTGCTGGCCGCCCGGGCGGCCGGGCAGCCGTTCGGCGAGGTCCTGCGGTCCCGGGTGTTCGAGCCGCTCGGCATGCGGGACACGGCGTTCTTCGCGGCCGACACGGGCCGCCTCGCGACCTGCTACGCGGCGGGACCGGACGGGCTAGCCGTGTGGGACCCGCCGGACGGGGCCTGGAGCCGTCCGCCGGCCTTCGGCGACGGCGCGGCCGGGCTGGTCTCCACCGTCGACGACCTGCTCGCGTTCGCCCGGATGCTGCTGCACGGCGGCGCGCCGGTGCTCTCGGCCGGGTCCGCGCGGGCCATGACCACCGACCAGCTCACGCCGGAGCAGAGGGCGCGCGGCGGCTTCGGCCCGGACTTCTTCGCCGACCGGTCCTGGGGGTTCTGCCAGCAGGTGCTGCCCGGCGGCGGCTACGGCTGGGACGGCGGGCTCGGCACGTCGTGGCTGGTCGACCCCGGTCCTGAGCTGGTCGTGATCGTACTGACCCAGCGCATGTTCGAGAGCCCGCAGACGCCGCGGGCGCACGAGGACATCAGGAACGCCGCCTACGCGGCGCTCGGCTGAGCCGCCTGGCGCCCACGCGGCCGAGCGGGCCGGCCCCGGCGCTAGGGCAGGCGGACCACGGCGCGCGCCCTGGTCAGCACCTTGTCGTCGCCGGACCTCGCGGTGAGCGCGAGCGCCACCCGGTTGCCGTCGAGCTTCTCCTCGACGGTGCCGCTGACCTGGATCGTGGCGCCGGTGTCGTCGTCGGGGACCACCACCGGCGAGGAGAACCTGACGCCGTAGTCGACCACCACCGCCCCGGGCCCCGCCCAGTCGGTGACGTACCGGCCGGCCTGGGCCATGGTGAACATCCCGTGCGCGATGACGTCCGGCAGGCCGACCGAGCGGGCGATCCGCTCGTTCCAGTGAATGGTGTTGAAGTCGCCGGACGCGCCGCAGTACTTGACCAGGCTGAGCCGGGTCGCCGGGTACCTGGCCGGGGCCAGTTCCTCGCCCGGCTCGAGGTCGGCGTAGCTCACCGCCGCGGTCACCCGGCACCTCCCCGCTCCACCAGCGTCGAATGCGCGGTGCACACAAGCTCGCCGTCGACCGTGGTGATCTCGGTCGTGGTCTTCAGCATCGCGTTGCGGCCGGCGTCCCTGATGTCGGAGATCGTGGCCCGCGCGGTGACCACGTCGCCCGCCACCAGCGGCCGGGAATACTCGAACCGCTGCTCCCCGTGCACGACCATGGCGTAGTTGAGGCCGAGGCCGGGGTCGGCCACCGCGCCCGCGCTGCCCGCCATGCTGATCACGATCGCGAACGTGGGCGGCGCGATGACGTCCGGGAACCCCGCGGCCTGCGCGGCGGCCCGGTCCCGGTAGAGCGGGTTAGGGTCGCCGATCGCGTCGGCGAATTCCGCGATCTTGACCCTGCTGACCTCGTAGGGGGCCGCCGCGGGGAAGCTGCGGCCGATGTAGTCGCGGTTGAGGGGCATCCGCGGGCCGCCTACCGCGTCTCGCGGTGCGGCCTGTGGCAGCGGCAGTTCGGGCAGTACTTCTTCAGTTCGAGCCGGTCGGGGTCATTGCGCCGGTTCTTCCTGGTGATGTAGTTGCGGTGCTTGCACTCCTGGCAGGCCAGCGTGATCTTGGGCCTAATGTCTGTTGCAGCCACGGTGGCGTGCCCTTCCTTGCTACGGACGGATGCGGATCGGTACCGAGGTGCCGGACGGCTCGCGGACGTCGTGCAGGGGTCCCCCGCGGGCCGGCATCCACAAGGGTAGCGACCCGCGCAACCCGCGAGCTTGTAGCGGAGGCCGGACTTGAACCGGCGACACAGCGATTATGAGCCGCTTGCTCTGCCTGACTGAGCTACTCCGCCCGACCAGCCGTCTGCCGGGACAACCGCGCCGACGGCCGGATTCTTCCCGGCCGCCGCCGGGAACCCCCCAAGCTTACCGGGATCTGGCCGCCGTGTGCGTCGCCGGCCGCCACAGCGCCAGGGCCGGGCTGGCGAGCAACCGGCCGTGCGGCTGGGCCGCCCGCGATCTGCGAGGATCGAGGGCATGACGCCAGACAGCGGCAGCTTCCCGCGGCAGCAGGCCCGGACCCAGAACTTCACCCTGGGCACCCCGCACGCCTTCTCGATCTCCCCGGACGGCGAGCGCATCGCGTTCCTGCGCGGGCGGTCCGGCACCGCCCTGGACACCTGCCTGTGGGTGCACGAGCCCGCGACCGGGGCTGAGCGCTTGGTGGCCGACCCGGGCGAGTTGCTGGCCGGCGGCACCGAAGAACTTCCCCGAGAGGAACGCGCACGTCGCGAGCGAACCCGGCAGGCCGCGGCCGGGGTGGTCTCGTTCGCAACCGACGACGCGGTGACCCTGGCCGCGTTCGCGCTCTCCGGGCGGCTGTTCACGGCGGACCTGGCGGCGGGCGGCGGCGCGGCGGGCGGGGCCGGG
>JASHUI010000812.1:0-3646 GCA_030040095.1 Streptosporangiaceae bacterium
CCGCTGGCCAGCCCGGCGGCGCCGGCCCAGCCCGGCCGCACCGGCTCGGCTCGTATAACTTGGGCTTCTCGCAGACCGCCAGGTATGCTAACCGCCCGATACCCCACTAGTAGCTCTGTCTGCCATGCCACACGCAAACCGCCACCACTCCAAGCGACTGGACCCGCGTCTGCCGCTGGTCTTCGATACCCGGACCCTCGGCCCGGCTGCCGCGCGATCCGTGAGCAGGACCGCCCCGGCCCCGGCGAGCCTGGGGGTCGAGCTGGTCAGCGTCCCGGAGGGAGCCGAGCTCGAGCTGGACGTCCAGCTCGAGCGGGTCACCGATGGCGTGCTGGTGACGGGCACGGTGCGCGCGCCGCTCGTCGGCGAGTGCGCGCGTTGCCTTGATATGTTCGCCTCATCGGCTGAGGTCCGGTTTACTGAGCTGTTCACCCACGAAGCCGGCGACGACGAAGCCGACGGGTATCTTCTGGACGGAGACCTGCTCGACCTCGAGCCGGCCGTGCGTGACGCGCTGGTGCTCGAGCTGCCGCTCGCGCCGCTGTGCGCCGAGGATTGCCCGGGGCTGTGCTCCGAGTGCGGCGTGCGGCTGGCTGACGCGGGAGCCGGGCACGGCCATGCCGAGGCAGGCATAGATCTGACACCGGACGGGACGCCCGTGCGGGAGACAAGGAAGGAGCGCTGACGTGGCGGTCCCCAAGAGGAGAATGTCGCGCAGCAACACCAGGTCGCGCCGGGCCCAGTGGAAGACCACGGCCCCCCAGCTGGTGACCTGCCCGCAGTGCCGTGACCCCAAGCTGCCCCATACGGCCTGTCCCACATGCGGCACCTACAATCGCCGCCAGGTGATCAACCCCTCCTGACGCGGTTGGAACGAGCGGCTCGGCTGACTCGCGTGCAGCGGAAAGGAGGGAAGCGTGAGTGGCGCATCAGGTGACGGCGGTGCGGCGATTCCCGACACCGCCAGGGCCGGGACGGCCGAGCTGCAGGATGCCCTCGGGGTGCCACTCGGCGCGGAACTCCTCGAGCGCGCCCTGACCCACCGGTCGTTCGCGTACGAGAACGGCGGGCTGCCCACCAACGAGCGGCTGGAGTTTCTCGGCGACTCGGTGCTCGGGCTGATCGTCACCGACACGCTTTTCCGCGAGTATCCCGATCTGCCCGAAGGGCAGCTGGCCAAGCTGCGGGCGGCCGTGGTCAACATGCGCGCGCTGGCCGGGGTCGCCCGGGGGCTGCAGCTGGGGTCCTACGTGCGGCTGGGCAAGGGGGAGGAAGGCACCGGCGGCCGGGACAAGTCGTCGATACTGGCGGACACGCTCGAGGCCGTGCTGGGGGCCGTCTACCTCGACCGCGGGCTCGGCGAGGCCGACGCGCTGGTGCACCGGCTGTTCGACCCGGTTATCGCCCGCTCGGCTCGGCTGGGCGCGGGCCTGGACTGGAAGACGTCGCTGCAGGAGCTCACCGCCGCGGAGATCATGGGCGTGCCCGAATACCACGTGGAGGAGAGCGGCCCGGACCACCAGAAGTCGTTCCGTGCCTCGGTCAGGATCGCCGGGCGAACCTACGGCGAGGGCGAGGGCCGCTCCAAGAAGGAGGCCGAGCAGCAGGCCGCCGAGGCGGCCTGGACGTCGATCACCGAGGGCCACTCGGCCGAGAGCGCCGGCAACGGGGACGCCGCGAAGCCCGGCCCGGCCGCGGCGCCCGGCGCGGAGGAGGCCGCGGCGGAGGGCGGCACCTCCGAGAGGGAGGCCGCCGAGGGTCCCGACCCTGGGCTGCGGAGCTGACGTGCCCGAACTCCCAGAGGTCGAGGTCGTCCGGCGTGGTCTCGAGCAGCATGTCGTTGGCCGCACCATCGACACGGTCGAGCCGCTGCACCCGCGCGCCCTGCGCCGGCACCTGGCCGGCCCGGAGGATTTCGTCGCCGCCGTGAAGGGGCGCCAGATCACCGGTGCCCTGCGCCGCGGGAAGTACCTGTGGCTGCCGGTCGGCGATGACGCGCTGCTCGCACACCTCGGCATGAGCGGCCAACTGCTGGTCGGTGACCCGTCCCGTCCGCTGACCCCCCATGTCAGGGTCCGCATCACGTTCACCGACGCGGGGCCGGACCTGAGGTTCAGCGATCAGCGGACCTTCGGTCACCTGTCGCTGGCGCCGGGGGGAGCGGTGCTGCCCGCGGCCATCGCGCACATCGCCCCCGATCCGCTGGAGCCCGCGTTCGACCTGGCCGCCGTGACGGCCAGGATCCGGGCCCGCCGCACCGGGATCAAGCGCGCTCTGCTCGACCAGTCGCTGGTCAGCGGCATCGGCAACATCTACGCCGACGAGGCCCTGTGGCGGGCGCGGATCCACTGGGCCCGGGAGGCCCAGCAGCTGCGGCCCGCCGCGATCACCAGCCTGTTCGCCTCGGTCAACGAGGTGTTCGCCGAGTCGCTCAGCGCGGGCGGCACCACGTTCGACAGCCTGTACGTCAACGTGAACGGGCAGAGCGGGTACTTCGAGCAGTCGCTCAACGTGTACGGGCGGGAGGGGCTCCCGTGCCCGCGCTGCGGGACGCCGGTGCGGCGCGAGCCGTTCATGAACAGGTCGGCGTTCAGCTGCCCGAGGTGCCAGCCCCGCCCGCGGGCGAGGCCGTGATCGCGGGCGACCAGGCCCGGCTCACCGCCTGGGTGGAGGGCCGGGTCCAGGGCGTCGGCTTCCGCTGGTGGGCGCGGTCCCGCGCGCTGGAGCTCGGCCTGGCCGGCTGGGCGGAGAACCTCGAGGACGGGCGGGTCCGGGTGATCGCCGAAGGCACCAAGGCAAGCTGCTGTGAGTTGCTCGCCCTGCTCGAGAGCGCCGAGGCCCCAGGGCGCGTGGTGCAGGTGACGCACCGGTGGGACGAGCCGCGCGGCGACCTGTCCGGATTCGCCGAGAGATAGCCGCTCACGCCCTCATCGCGGCCTGCGCACCGTCGCATAAGCCCTTGACCTGGGCAATCGTCAACTTGACCGGATACCCGTCGCAGTGGGACCATGGTTTTGTTACCCGCGCGCAGGGCTGCGCTTCTTCCGCGTCTATGCATGCGCGCCCACTCTGGTCACTCAGTGTGGAGGACCTCACAAAATGGCGAAGGCTCTATATGGCCACGTCGGCGGCCCGGATCCTCGCATGGTCTCAGAGATGCGCCGTCTGCAACAGCGAGTACGTGATCTCGAAGCCGAGCTTGCCAGGCTGCACGAGGAAAACGACGTGCTCGCCGCGGAGGTGGGGCACGACCTGATGATCCCGGTTCGCGAACCCGCGCTCACCTGAGGGGACGCGGCTGGCCCCAACGGACGGAGGGACGCCTGGATGCAGGCGTCCCTCTTTGGCTTAGTCCGTTGCCTGCGCGGCGCCGGCCGGCGCGAGGTGGCTGCCCAGGAATTCCAGGCCGGACGGGGCGCTGCGGGCCCAGAACGCATCGTCGTGGCAGCCCGGCTCGATGCCGCCGGCCACCGGCCGGCCGGTGAGGCGCCGCAGCCGGGCGCGGAGCACCGCGGTGACGGCTTCGAACGGGTCGGTGCTGCCGCACTCCACCCAGGCCGGGACGCCGCGCAGCGCCGGCAGGCCGGCCAGGACGTCGTTGCCCGCGAACTCGGCCGGGCTGGCGAACGCGCCCGGGTCGGCGGCC
>JASHUI010000813.1:0-2874 GCA_030040095.1 Streptosporangiaceae bacterium
CCGCGGCGTCGGGGTCGACGGCCAGCGGGTCACCGAGGTCGGGGGCCGGGGCCTCGGTGGCCGCGGTGGCCTCGGTCCTGGCGACGACCTCCCGGGGCTGGCCGTCCGGACGCCGCTGGCCGTCCGGACGCTGGCGGTCCTGGCGTTCCCTGGCTACCCGCCGGACCGCCGTGAGCAGATAGGGACGCAGCGCCGCCCGCGGCCCGCCGCCGCGGCGGAGCACCTGGTGCAGCCGGGTGAAGGTCAGCGAGATCAGCTCTTCCGCCCGGCCGGAGTCTGGCGTGAGCAGGCAGGCCAGCCTCCGCGCGGCCGCCACGTGCCGCTCGTGCAGGCGGGCATAGGCCGCCGCGTCACCCGTGGCGATCGCGCTGATCAGCTGGGCGTCGTCCCTGGGTAGCGCCCGGGAAGATGACTCGTCCATTCGCATTATCGTCCTGGTCCGGCCATTTAGTCCGCCTAGTACCGGCCAATCATCTCGTGTTCGGCGCCGCGGCGTGACGGCTTCGCCGCAGCCGTGGCCTCGAGACGGCGATCAGTGCGCGCGGAGGCGGGCCACCCCGCAGTACCCCCAGCGCGATCCCTCGCTGTCGGCCAGCAACGGATCTTCGGCGCCCCATTCGCCAAGGTAGGCCAGGCCCGGCCGGGCGCCCTGATGAGGGGCCTCGAGTTCCAGCCCGGCGAAGAACTTTGCCACCTGAGCCTTGGAGCGGAAATGCATCTGCTGCGAGGCGCTGGCGTATTCATCCCGGCCAGCCTGGACCGACCGGGGCGGCGCCTTGTCGGCTGTGGCGTGGGAAAGCGCCAGGTAGCTCCCTGGCGCGAGTGCCGCCATATACCGTGACATGATTCCCCACGGATCCGACTCGTCGCTCACGAAATGCAGCACGCCGGTGATCAGGAACCCGACCGGTTCGGCGAAGTCGATGAGATCGCGCATCTCCGGATGGCCGAGCACGGCGTCGGGGTCACGCGCGTCCGCGACGATCACGCGGGTTTTCTCGGCGTCCGTCAGCAGCTCATCGGCGCAGGCAGCGACCATCGGATCGATGTCCACGTAGGCGACACGGGCATCAGGAATGATCCGCCGCACCGTGTCATGGGTGTTGCGTAAGGTCGGCAGCCCGGACCCGATGTCGATGAACTGGTCCACGCCCTGTTCGGCTATCCAGCGTGCCGCGCGCCCGTGGAACCCCCGATTGGCCAGGATGATGTCCCGCAGCTCGGGCACCGCCGCCATGGCCCGGTCCGCCACCTCGCGGTCGGCCTGGAAGTTGTAGCTGCCGCCCAGCATGTAGTCATAGATCCGCGCCGGGCTGGGCACCGAGGGATCCACGCCCGGCGGTGTGCGCGGCTCCGCAGCCATGAGCGCCTCCTTCTTTGACGCACATTCTGGCATCCACCGGGTTGGGGCGGTCATTCCGGGCACCCCCTCCGGGAACGATGAGTACTTGTGCTCATGTGCGGCGGCGGGGCCCGGCCCACCATGGGGGCATGAGTACGACACCGCTGAGGCCCCACACCACCACCGCGTTCTACGTTCAGTCGGCCATCTCGTTCGGCGCCTCCCTGACCGCCGTCGGGCTCGGCATCGCCTACCTCCCGGTCGGCGCCTGGATCCGGGCGTTCCTCGCCGTCGGCATCCTCTACACCATCACCTCGGCGTTCACGCTGGCCAAGGTGGTCCGCGACCGTCAGGAGGAGTCGGCCGTGGTCAGCCGCGTGGACCAGGCCCGGCTGGACAAGCTCCTCGCCGAGCAGGACCTGCTCCGGCTTGAGACCGCCTGATCCGTGCGGGCCTGCCCGCACGCCCGTCCCCGGCCGGCCGCCCGCAGGCGGCCGGCCGTTACGTGGCGGCCGACGGCCGCGAGCACAATAGCAACAAGCCCCCGATCCGGCGGCAAAAGACTCGCCCGCCGATCATGCTCGCACCGGGGTTCGTATCGACGAGAGGCGGCGGTCGTGCAGCGCAACGGCGGACCCGAGCGGTGGATCATCTGATGCCCCCGCCGACCGGTATGCAGGCCACGCTCGGCGATCAGGTGGCGGTCTTCATCGACCTCGAGAACCTGGCCCTGGGCGCCGGGGAGAACCTGCCCGGGACGGCCGACCCGATCCCGTACCGGGCGCTCGAACTGCTGTGCCGCGACTATGGCAACGCCTCGATCCGGCGGGCGTACGCCGACTGGTCCAAGCCAGAGTTCGGCCGGCACCAGCGCAACCTGGCCGAGAACGGGATCACGCTGATCCAGGTGACCAGGTTCGGGGCCCAGCAGAAGAACGCCGTCGACATCCTGATGGCGGTGGACGCGATGGAGGTGCTGATCACCCACCCCGATGTCGGCACGTTCATACTGGTCGCAGGCGACGGCGACTACTCGCCGCTGGTGCAGCGACTGCGCGAGTTCGGCAAGTGGGTGGTGGGGGTCGGCACCAAGGCATCGGCCAGCTCCCGGCTGGTCGCGGTCTGCTCCGAGTACAAGTACTGGGGAACGATCGTCGCCGCGGTCAACCCGGCGGTGCGCGCCGAGGTCGATGCCAAGTTCGACATCGCCGACGTCAGGCGCCTGGTGGTCGCGGCCATGGACGAGGCCCCGGACGACGACACCGCCACCGGCTCGTGGCTCAAGAGCAAGATGCTCTCCCTCGACCCGTCGTTCGACGAGCGCAACTACGGGGCCAGCACGTTCCGGGCCCTGCTCAGCCGCATGCCGGACCTGGTGCAGGTCAAGAAGAGCCGGTCGTCTCCCGACATGCTCGTCACGCTGGTCACCCGAGAGACCAGGGCGGAGCCCGACCGCAAGGCGGAGCCCGACCGCAAGGCCGAGCCGAACGGCAAGGCGGAGCCCGAGGGCAAGCCCGCTCCCGTGCGCCGGA
>JASHUI010000814.1:0-5965 GCA_030040095.1 Streptosporangiaceae bacterium
CAGCGGTCGCCGGCCGGGTGGAGGGCGGCCGGCTCCTGCTCGACCTGCGCGGCGTCGCGCAGGCCGACGACGAACGGCTGGCCGAGGCGGTGCTGGCGGTCGCGGCGCCGGGCCGTCGCGAGACCGGAACCCGAACGGAGGACGATGAGCACGCTGGACGACTGGACTGACGCGCTGTGTGCCGAACTCGGCCTGGACGCCGAGGGCGGCACCCAGAAGACCGTGCTCGACCTGGCCCGGGTGGCCGCCCACACGGTGGACCGGCCGGCCGCGCCGCTGACCGCGTATTTCCTTGGCGTCGCGGTCGGCCGCGGGGAGCCGCTGGCGGAAACCGCGGCGAGGCTCCGCGAGCTCGCCCGCGGCTGGCAGGCCGGTCACCGGCCGGGCGACTGACGGGCCGGCAGCCGTCACGGCGCTGTCGCTCAGAATCCCAGCCGGCGGGCTCCGGCATAGACGTTCATCGAGGGGCCGCGCAAGAAACCGACCAGGGTGAGTTCCGTCTCCTCGGCCAGATCGACGGCGAGCGAGGACGGCGCGGAGACGGCGGCGAGCACCGGGATGCCCGCCAGCACGGCCTTCTGGACCAGCTCGAACGAGACGCGGCCGCTGACCAGCAGCACGCAGCCGGTCAGCGGCAGGCGGTCGTCCAGCAGCGCCCGGCCCACGACCTTGTCGACGGCGTTGTGCCTGCCCACGTCCTCGCGCACGGCGACCAGGTCGCCATCGGCGGCGAACAGGCCGGCCGCGTGCAGGCCGCCGGTGCTGGAGAACACCCGCTGCGCCTCGCGCAGCCGCCCGGGGAGCGAGGCCAGCATGACCGGCGCGAAGGACGACGTGTCGTCGGCCAGCGCTGCGTGCGGCAGGACGCAGATGTCGCGGATGCTCGCCTTCCCGCAGACGCCGCAGGCGCTGCTGGTCATGAAGTTGCGTCGCGCGCCGGGAGCGACGGTGACCCCCGCCGCCAGGGTCACGTCGGCGATGTTGCCCAGCCCTTCGTGGCCGCCGTGGCCGCAGGCCGTCCCGTCGCACAGCTTGATCTCGCGGATGTCGTCCGGGATGCGGACGACGGCCTCGCCGACCAGGAAGCCGGCGGCGAGCTCAACGTCGTCACCCGGGGTGCGCATGGTCATCGTCAGCGCGGCGCCGTCCACCCGGATCCCCAGCGGCTCCTCGGCCGCCAGCAGGTCGGCGCGAGCCGCGGTGCCACCGGGCCCGCCGCCCTCGGGCAGCGAGATCCGCAGCACCCGCCGTCGCGCCGTTCTCCCGGACAACGACCGCCCCCCTGCTCGCCGCTCTCAACGACAGGGTACGCACAACCCGGGCCGGGGTTCATTGTCACGGTGCGACATGCCCGGGCGCCGGCCCGGCTCGGAGTTCGTGCAGCGCCGGGCCCGGGAATAGAGTCCAGAGCTCGGATAATCGTCCAGTTCGGGGGGGCTGCGACATGTCTCATCACCTTGATACGCCGCTGGCGCGGCAGAACGGCCGGCTCTACATCGACGACCTGTACGTCTTCCGGGGCGATGGCAGCACGGTGTTGATCATGGACGTCAACTCCACGATCACCGGGCCGGATGTGCAGCCGGGCTTCCATCCCGAGGCCCGCTACGAGTTCAAGGCGCATTTCGACGGGGCCGGCTACGAGACACTGACCTACCGGGTGTCGTTCGCCGAGAGGGACTCCGGGGGACAGCAGGCGCTGCAGGTACACAGCCTGTCCGGCGACGAGGCGCGTGAGGACGGGGCCGCGGGCACGCTGGTGCTGGAAGGGCGCACCGGCGAGCCGGCCAGCCAGGGCGATGTCCGGGTGTGGGCCGGGCGCATCGGCGATCCGTTCTATATCGACCTGTCGCTGCTCGGCATCGTCAACGCGGCCGTGCTGAAGGGCACGGCGGCGGACTGGTCCTCCTGGCGCGCCCAGGACGCGAAGAACAGCTTCGCCGACACGACCGTCCAGTCGATCGTGCTCGAGGTCTCCGACCGGCACCCGCAACTGACGGCCGGGGCGAGGGCCGGCGTCTGGTGCGCCACGAAGCTGGCCACCGACGCGGGCGGCTGGCAGCAGATCAACCGGGCCGGCCACCCCATGATGTGGCCGATCTTCTGGCCCGGCGACACCGACTTCTCCAACCCGGCCAACCAGCGCCACCCGTCCGCCGACTTCGACGCCGACGGCCAGCACATCGCCGGCCTGATCGCCGCCGCCGTGTCCGCCAACCGCACGTCGGACGATCCGGCAGGCTACGGGCGGATCGTGGCCGGCACCCTGTTCCCCGACGTCCTGCCCTATACCGTCGGCACGCCCGCGACATTCGGTTTCGCGGTCCGCAACGGGCGGACGCTGGCCGACAACGCGCCGGAGGCGATGCTCTCGCTGGCCCTGGACACCGCGATCCCCTCGGGCCTGACCCCGTCGGTGTCCCGGCACCTGCGGGCCGCGAGCTTCCCGTACGTCATGCCGGCGTGAGGTGGACAATGAGCACATGGCGCCGATCGATCGCCGGGTGCGGCTCTGGGCGCGGATGGTGCGCCTGCAGGGCCACATCCAGACCAGGAGCGACGACGAGATCGTCGCGCTGCAGTCCCGGCACACCCCGAGCAACGGGTTCGCCAACCGCATCTTCGGGGCGGTCGTGCCCGGCACCGAGGTGCACGACCGGGTCATCGCCGGGCCGGCCGGGGAGATTCCGGTCCGGGTTTACCGGCCCGGCCGCGCGGGTTCCGGCCCCCGGCCGCTGATCCTGGACATCCACGGCGGCGGGTTCGTGTTCGGGGACCTGCGCATGTCCGACTGGATGGGCAGCTCGGTCGCGGTGACGGTGGGCGCCGTCGTGGTGTCGGTGGGCTACCGGCTCGCGCCGGCGCACCCGTTCCCCGCCGCCGTGGACGACTGCTTCGCGGCCCTGGTCTGGGCGGCGGAGAACGCGGCGGACCTCGGGGCTCGCGGAGACGATGCGCGAGCACCCGCGCGGATCGGGGTGATGGGCGAGAGCGCCGGGGGAAATCTCTCGGCGGTGACCTGCCTACTGGCCCGCGACCGCGGCGGCCCGCAGATCAGCCATCAGGCGCTGCTCTACCCGGCGACCGACCTGACCCGGATGCCGCCGAACGCGGCGAAGTCGCTCATCATCTCCGAGCCGGAGATGATGACCTACCGGCGGCTCTACCTGGGCCACGCCGATGCTGCCGACCCGCGGGCCTCGCCGCTGCTGGCCGGGGACCACCGGGGCCTGCCTCCGGCGCTGATCCAGGTGGCCGAGCATGATCCGCTGCGCGAGGACGGCGCTCGCTACGCCGCGGCCCTGCGGGCCGCCGGGGTGCCGGTGCGGTTCACCGAGTATGTGGGCATGCCGCACGGTTATCTCAACTTCCCCGGTGTCTGCCGCGCCGCGCCGCAGGCCATGGCCGAGATATGCGCGGAGCAGGCCGCCGCGCTCGTCCGGCCCGCCGCCGTCGCCTAGCGACCGGGCGCGCTGGGCGCGCCGGCCACCGCCAGCTGCCCGGCGATGCCGTCGGCCCACTCCCTGATCTTCCCCCAGTCGCGGAAATCTCCGTTCAGGCCGGGGAAGGCCAGGAGCACCGCCCGCTGGACCGGGCTCAGGTTTCTGCGGTCGAGCTTGCCGGCGAACATCTGGTGATCTTTCGCCCCGGTGGCCGCCCTGATCCCGGACAGCTCGGCCGGGTCCTTGGCCATCTCCCGGGCCAGCTTGCCCGAGGGGTCCCCCACCGGCCCGCTGGAAAACAGCCACACCGGGCGGCCGGCGAGGCCGGAACGGCAGCGGTCCGCGAGGTCCTTGGCCGCATCGAGCCAGTGACCGACGTAGACGGCGCTGCCGATGATGACCGCGTCGTAGCCGTCGACGCCGCTGACGTCCCCGGCCGCGGCGACCGTCGTGGCAAAGCCGTGCTCGGTCAGCGTCTTCCCGATGGCCTCGGCGATCTCGGCGGTCGCCCCGTGCTGTGAGGCGGCGGCCACCAAGACCGCCGGCCGGCGGCGTTCCCGGCCGGCCGGGGAGGCGTTCTGCTCGGTCATGATCGTCTCCGTTAGTTCGGCAGTCCAGTACACGAGCCTGCCGGACAGGAGCGGCAGCAGGTCAGGGCACTTGGGCCCGAACGGCGGTGGCCGAGGTCCCGCGGCAGGGCTGTTCAAATGTCAATATCGCGTTCTAATATCTGGGACATGCGCCAAGCAGCGAGCGATCCCGGCTTCTCGCAGTCACTCGAGCGCGGCCTCGGAATCCTGAGCGCGTTCAGTCCCGACCGCCCTGCCCTCGGGATCAGCGAGCTGGCGCGCAAGCTGGCGCTGACCCGGAGCACGACGCACCGCTACGTCGCGACCCTCGCCACCCTCGGCTACCTCCAGCAGGACGCCTCGACGCGGAAGTACCGCCTGGCCCCGCGGGTTCTGGACCTGGGCTTCTCGATGCTCGGCTCGCTGGAGCTACGCGAGATCGCCGGGCCGCATCTGCGGCGGCTCACCGACATCACCGGACACACCTCGAACCTGGCCATCCGCGACGACACCGACGTGATCTTGATCGACCGGGTGCGGGGCCAGCCGGGCCGCTACCACCACCTCGAATTCAGCCTGCACGTCGGCTCGCGGCTGCCCTCCTACTGCAGCGCCACCGGCAAGGCCCTGCTCGCCTTCCTGCCCCGCCCGGATCTCGACCAGCTGCTGGATCGCATCGACCTCGTCCAGCGCGGACCCCGCACGCTGACCAGCAAGGCCGCCCTGCTGGACGAGCTCGAGCATGTGCGCCGCACCGGCGTGGCCGTCAACGACGAGGAACTCGAAAGCGCCCTGCGGTCCGTCGCAGCCCCGGTGCGCTCACGGTCCGGCGAGGTCGTCGCCGCGGTCAACGTCGCCATCCCGTGGTCTCCGGTGGCCATGACCGAGCTGGTCAGCCAGCTGGGGCCGACCCTGCGGGCCACCGCGCGCCAGATCGCCGCCCGGGTGATCTAACCTGTGGCGGCGGGCGCGGCCAGGCCGATCGGCATCAGCGCACCCGGCGGCCCATCTCCTTGGCGCAGTAGCCGCCGAGTTCTTCCACCGAGGCCTTGAAGTGATCCGACCGCAGCAGCGCCCATAGCGGCGCGAGCTGCGGCGACTCCATGGTCCCTGGCGCCACGGCCAGGTCGTAAGGCTCGGTGGCGAGCGGCACGAAGTCGAGCCCGAACGCCCGCGCGGCCGCCATGATCCCCAGGCCGGTGTCGGCGCGCCCGGACGCGATCGCCGCCGCCACCGCCAGGTGCGTCGGCTCCTCCCGGGCGTATCCCTCGATCGAGGAGGCCTCCAGGCCCTGCTGCCCGAGCATGACGTCCAGCAGCACCCGCGTTCCCGCGCCGCGCTGCCGGTTCACGTAGCGGACGCCGGGACGGCAGGCGTCGGGCAGCCCGCAGATGCCCAGGGGGTTGCCGGGGGCCACCATCAGCCCCTGCGATCGCTCCACCAGCCGCACTACCGCGACGTCGCCGGCCGCCGCCCCGAAAATCCGGTCCACGTACGGCAGCGTGTACTCCCCGGAAGCCGGGTCGAGCAGGTGTGACCCGGCGATGTGGCACAGGCCGTCGCGCAGCGCGACGAGCCCGCCGAGCGACCCGACATTGGACGACGCGAGCGTGACCATCGGGTCGTCGGCGCGCAGGAACGAGGACGCCAGGTCGAGCACCATGTCGTGGGACCCGATCGCGACGATGGTGTGCATGATCTCGTCGAGCCCGCGCAGCAGCTCAACCGGCACGGACGACCCGGCGTGGTGTCCTTCCAGGCCGGCCGGCACGACCAGCAGCCCGTCGGCGCGGACCAGGGACGTCAGCACCCCGGCTCCGCGCGGCAGCGGCGTCGCCACCAGGGACCCGCCCACCGAGCCGAGCCGGACCCGTACCCAGTCGTCCATGCCGAGCGGGGAGGCGAGCTTGCGCGCCAGCCGCGCCTGGGCGCGCGGGCGCTGCCGCGGCGCCG
>JASHUI010000815.1:0-2792 GCA_030040095.1 Streptosporangiaceae bacterium
TGAGGACCGGGCTGCGCGGTCATGGCGTTCAAGTTCGGGTTGAACCCGTGCGGGAACCCAGCCAGGGTCAAGCCGTCGCGCACCCTGGGACGAGGCCTGCAAGATGCGGGCCTCGCGGGGCGAGTGCGGGCCGACGGGGTGCACGGGTCTGCACTGGTACGCACGGGCCGACGGGGTGCACGGGTCTGCACTGGTACGCATGGGCCGACGCGTCTACGCATGGGCCGGCGCGTCCCGGGCGTCGCCGACGCGAGGCTTCATACGTCTGTCACGTTCCGGTAACAGTTGCGAGGCGAACCCTTGAGCGGCCGCCCGGGCAGGATTTACGCTCCTCCCATCCCGCTCGGTAAGCGCTTACCCTCCGGGCACACCAAGCCAAGCATCGGCCAAGGACCCGTGGACTGCTCGTCGGGTAAGCGCTTACCAGCAGGGTGTGCGGCACGGAAACCCGGGCCAGGCCTACGACCAGGCACGAGACCCGGACCAGACGAAGGCACGAGAGCCGGGCCAGACCAAAGCACGAGGCGCGAGACCCGGGCGAGAGACGGAAGTCAAGACCAGCCACCGGCAACGGGACCGGGCGAAGGGAACGCAGTGGCGGACACGCGCGAGACAGGACACACGCCGCCGACGATCTACGACGTCGCCCGGGTGGCTGGGGTCTCGATCGCGTCGGTCTCGCGGGTCCTCAACGACCGCCGCAACCCGCGCGAGGAAACCAGGCAGCGCGTCCTCCAGGCGGTCGCCGAGCTCGGCTTCGTGCCGGACGGCGCGGCCCGCGCGCTGAGCGGCCGGCTCAAGGAGGTCGTCGGGGTCGTGATACGGCGGGTCCGCTGGGTCGCGACCAGCGACGGCGGGTTCGCCGAAGAGGACGAGAGCCTGCAGTTCACCGACGTGATCAACAGGGGCGTCGAGCTGGCCGCCCAGCGCCGGGGGTTCAACCTCCTGCTCAGCTCGGTGGACGTCGATGACCACGATGTCAGCGGCCGCCTGCTCGCCCTGGCCCGCAAGTGCGACGGGCTGATCCTGCACGACCGGGTGCTCGATCCCGACCAGCTGGACCAGCTATCCCGGCGGGTGCCGATCGTCACGCTGGCCAACGTGGCCACGCAGACCACCACCAACGTCCACAGCGACAACGCTTCGGGCATGCGCGACCTGGCCCGGCACCTGCTGGCCGATCACGGCTACCGCAGCCTGGCCTACCTGGCCGGGCTCGCCGACAGCCCGGACAGCCTGGCCCGCTGGGAGACGATCGCGGCCGAGGCGGCCCAGAGCGGCGCCCTGCTGATGGCCGGGCCGCAGTGGCAGGGCAACTACTACGCGGCCGGCGGCGCGCGGGTGATCGACCGGCTGTTCGCCGACGGCGCCGCCCTGCCGCGGGCGATCGCGTGCGCCAACGACCAGACCGCGCTCGGGGTCATGTACGCGCTGGCCCAGCACGGCATCGACGTGCCCGGCAACGTCGCGGTCACCGGCTTCGACGACATCCCCATGGCGCGGCACCTGCGACCCCAGCTCACCACCGTGCGCCAGCCGATCCAGGAGATCGGCGCCACCGCGTTCGACGTGCTGTACTCCATGATCAGTAACGGCACGGCGGCCGAGCACGACGTGGTGCTCCCGACCAGGCTGATCGTCCGCGCGAGCTGCGGATGCCCGGCGCAACTGACCTCGCCCCCGTGGCGGGTGGCCTGAGCCTGAACGGAGCCGCCGTGTACGTGATCAGCCGCAGGATCGGGTTCTACATCCTGACCGCGATCGCGGCGGTCACGGTCGACTTCTTCATCCCGCGGGTGATGCCCGGCAACCCGGTCAACGCGGTGCTGGCCAGGATGCAGGGCGCGGTGGTCACCAAGGCCACGCTGCGCGCGCTCGAGGTCGAGTTCGGTTCCGGCACCAAAGAAGGAACGTGGGGCCAGTACCTGCGCTACTGGGACAACATCCTGCACGGCAACCTGGGCGTCTCCACCAGCAACGGCATGGTCCCGGTGACCACCGTGATCCGCGGCGCGCTGCCCTGGACGCTCGGCCTGGTCGGCACCGCCACCGTGATCAGCTTCATCCTCGGCACGCTGCTCGGCGTGCTGGTGGCCTGGCGCCGCGGCAGCTGGCTGGACGCCCTGCTCCCGGCCACCACGTTCTTCCAGGCCGCGCCCTACTTCTTCCTCGCGTTCCTGGCCATCGACCTGTTCGCCATCAAGCTCGGCTGGTTCCCGGCCGGCAGCGCCCGCAACACCCTGGACTTCCCCGCGTTCGACTGGACCTACATCAGCGACGTGCTCGATCACGCGATCCTGCCCGCGCTCACGATCGTGGTCGCCTCGGCCGCTGGCTGGATCGTCGGCATGCGGAACGTCATGATCACCACGATGGACGAGGACTACGTCCTGATCGCCCAGGCCAAGGGCTTGCCGAAGCGCCGGGTCATCTGGTATGCCGCCCGCAACGCGATCCTGCCGAGCATCTCCGGCTTCTCCCTGGCCATCGGGTTCGTGGTGTCGGGCGCGCTGCTGACCGAGATCGTCTTCAGCTATCCAGGGCTCGGATTCATCCTGCTCAGCGCCGTGCAGGAGGGCGACTACGCGCTGCTGCAGGGGATCTTCCTGGTCATCACCATGGCGGTGCTGCTGGCCAACCTCGCGGCGGACTTCGTCTACGTGTTCCTCGACCCCCGCACCCGTCAGGAGGCCTGAGGATGGCCGTCGGCAGCAGCACGGACCTGGGCGCCGCGCGGGGCGCCGACCTGACGCCGCCGCCCCCGGGCGGGGCGCCCGGCCGGGGCCGACTGC
>JASHUI010000816.1:0-5245 GCA_030040095.1 Streptosporangiaceae bacterium
CGGGTGCTTCGCCTGGCCGACGAGTCCGGCGGGCCGGTGACGACGTTCCGCGAGCCCGCGCCGTACATCACCACCGAGGAACTTGGCCGGCTGGCGGCCGACTACCGGTCGCTGCTGGCCGACGCCGAGGCCGTGGTGCTCTGCGGGAGCCTCCCGGCCGGTCTGCCGGCCGAGACGTACGGCTCGCTGACCAGCTACGCGACGGACGCCGGCGTCCCGGTCGTGCTCAGCGCGGGCGGCAGTGCCCTGTGGCACGCCGTCTCACGCCGGCCCACGCTGGTGCTGCCGGAGTCAGCCGGGCACGATCCGGTCGGCCTGATCGAAAGGGGAGCAGGCGGGGTCGCGGTCCTATCCGGGCACGCCATCGAGGTGACCACGGCGCAGGCCCGGTGGCAGGCCAGCCTGATCGGCCGGATGGGCCAGGCAGAGGCCGGAAGCAGAGCGATGGGCGGGGGAGAGGAGGGCCAGTCCCGGGACGCGCTGGTGGCCGGGCTCGTCCCTGGGGTCGCGCTGGGCTGGTCCTGGCCGGACATGTTACGGCACGCGGTGGCCCTGGTGGTCGCGTGCCGAGCCGACGCCGAGGTCGACCTGGCCGCCTACGAGGCGCTGGTTCCGCAGGTCAGCGTCGAGCCGTCCGAGGAACGCCCGAAAGAGCCTACTGGCGAGTAGGATCGTTTCGCCCCGGACGCCCGGCGTGAGCCGCTGCGGCGTGTTTCAGCGAAGGCTGGTGCAAATGTCCGTGACCTCCCGCCTTGCGGCAAGGCTGCCGGAGGGCGCCGTCGTCGCGGCGATCCACCTGGCCTACCAGCGGGCCGAGCCGGAACTGGGGCGGCTCGACGACATCTGCGGGCGGGGCGGCGTGATGGTGGACGTGGGCGCGTGGTACGGCCCCTGGTCGGCCCGGCTGGCCGCCCGCGCGGACCGGGTGGTCGCGTTCGAGCCGACGCCGCTGCACCAGATCCTGCGGCGCCGGATGCCCGGCAACGTCGAGGTTGTCGCGGCGGCCGCCTCCGACCAGCGGGGCGAGGCCGAGCTGTGGCTGGCTGGAACCGGCACCGGGGCCGAGGGGCTGTCCTCGTTCCACAGGCGGGCGGTGCACGCCGTCTCGACCAAGGTGCCCAAGATCCCGGTCGACGAACTCGACCTGGCCGGCGTCACGTTCATGAAGATCGACGTCGACGGGCACGAGGTGCCGGTGCTGCACGGCGCCGAGAAGACGATCCGGCGCGACTCGCCTCCGCTGCTCATCGAGGTCGAGGCGCGGATCCAGCCGATCGAGAACGTGGTCGGGCTGCTGCGCGACTGGGGCTACCGGGGCTGGGTGCTTGACGCGGGCAGGTGGCGGCCGCTGGACGGTTTTGACCTGGAGGGACGCCAGGCCGCGACCCGGCACGTCGCTGACCGGGGGCTCTTTCGGACCGCGCTATGGCCCTACCCGCGGTACCTCAACTCGGTGTTGTTCAGGCCTGCGGGGGAGGCGCCTGGCGGGGGTGCGGGGTGAGCCGGTGCGCAATAGCGGCCCGAAGTCAGTCGCCCGGCGGGGCGCGTGAGGTAATGCGCTGCCGAGCTGATCCTGGTCTGACACTCTTTCTTCCAGGTCATCCGAGATGAGAATAGGCTGTGCGCCGTGAGTCACACCAGCGGAGAGCTGGAGCGTCGTCCGGAGAGCGCTCCGGCCCCGTATCTCCAGGCCCAGCGCACCGGCGATATCGCGAAGGTCATTGACTGGCCGGAGTTCGTCGCGTGGGCCAGGGGGCGCGGCGTGGCGCTCGCCGGCCTGATCCTGATCGCCGCCCAGCTGATATGGAAGGCCGTCTTCCTCAGCCATTATTCCTTTTGGCAGGACGACTTCCATTTCCTCGAGCTCGCCCGTCAGCATTCCTTTACTTGGAGCTACCTGACCTACATCGGGGCAGGCCACCTGACCCCCGGCGATTACGCGATCTTCTGGCTGGTGGTGAGGGCTTCGCCCTACAACTGGACGCTCGCGACCGGCATCACCATCGTCCTGCTGGCCGCCGCGGGCGTCGCCGCGCTCCGGCTGCTGCGGACCCTGTTCGGCGACCGGCCGGCGATCCTGGTGCTGCTGGCCATCTACCTGCTCACCCCGCTGACCGTGCCGGACATCCGCTGGTGGTCGTCCGGGCTGGAGTCGCTCCCGCTGCAGATCGCGACGTTCATGGCCCTGAACGCGCAGGTGCACTACGTGCGGACCAAACGCTTCCGGCACGCGATCGCCGCCACGGCCTGGCTGGTTTTCGGGCTGGTCTTCTTCGAGAAGGCCGTTGCCCTCCCGCTGCTGCTGCTCGCGGTGACGTCCGCGTTCCTGATGGAGGGTCCGTGGCTGCGGAGCATCGGCCGCAGCCTGCTGGCGTTCTGGCGAGAGTGGGTGCTGCAGGTCGTCGTGGTGGCCGGCTACGTGGTGGTCCTGTTCGTGTCGCTGCGCACATCGTCGACCCAGCCAGGAACCCCCGGGTCGGCGGGCGGGGTGACCAGCTTCATGTTCAAGCTGGTGACGGACACGTTCGTGCCGGGCGCCATCGGCGGGCCCTGGCAATGGCTCCCGTCCGCCGACTCCGAGTACGCCTACTCCGCCCCGCCGTCCGCGCTGGTCTGGCTCTCGCTGATCGTGGCCGCGATCGTGGTGGCGGCCAGCATCTGGCATCGTCGGTACGCCTGGCGGGCCTGGGTCATCCTGGCCGGCTGGCTGGTCGGCGCCGACATGATGCCGGTCCTGCTCGGCCGGATCAGCGAGCTCGGCCCGGCGGTGCTCGGACTGGAGACCAGGTACGTGGCCGACGCGGCACCGATCCTGGCCATCTGCGTGGGCCTGGCCTTCTGGCCGGTGACCGAGCAGCCGGACCTGGTCCGTCGCCACGCCGTGGTGCCCGGGGCCGGGCAGTTCGGGCGGATGATCGCGTCGGGCCTGGTCGGCGCGTTCATCATCGGGTCGGTGTGGTCGGTCCAGGCTTTCCAGACCGACACCTCGGGCCTGCCGGTCCAGATCTTCCTGGCCAACGCCCGGGCCGCGCTGGCCGAGGTGCCGGCCGGAACCGTGATCGTGGATCAGCCGGTGCCCGGAGCGCTGATGACCGGCCTGTTCGGGAGCTTCACCAGCGACTCGAGCGTGCTGGACGTGCTCGGACCGCTGGCGCACCCGGCCGGGGTCCGCTGGACCACGCAGCCGTCCGGCACGATCGACCACCTCATGGTCTTCGGGGCGGACGGACGGCTGCACGAGGCCTCGATCTGGGGGAAGGCGAGCGTTCCGCAGCGGGGCTGCCAGGCGGTGCGGCACGGGCGCGCGGTGGTCCGGTTCATCGCCCCGACCTGGCGCACCACCGGGGTGCTGCGCGTGCCCTACCTGGCCGCCGCCAGTGTGAACGGCCAGGACGTGACCGTCCGTTACGGATCCAGCTCGCAGCAACTCACCTTGAAGGCGGGCCTGCACGACGCCTACTTCCCCGAAAGGGGCAGCGCGATCAGCGTCACGTTCTCGGGGGCGGCCATGAGCGGGATGTGCGTGGGCTCGATCGGGGCGGGGGTCATCGTGCCGTCCGCCTCGGGAACGGTGATCCCGACCGCCTTCTGACAGACGGGTGACCGGGCGCGCCGATGGACGGGTGACGGGGCGCGCTGACGGGTGCCTACTGACGGGTTGACGTTCCGATCGCGCCCCCGGTCCGGGCCCGTTCGAGCAGCCGGGCGTGCTCCTCCTCGGCGACCGGCGCGGCCCGCTGCGCGAGCATCACCGGGATGTCGTTCTCGATCCGGTAGCTGCGCCGCAGCCGCGGGTTATAGAGCAGTGCCTCGTCGGCGAAGTACAGCAGGCCTTGCTTGTCGATCGGACAGACCAGGATGTCAAGCAGCGCCTCGTCCAGGGCCATGAGCCTCTCCTCCTAACGCCAGGTACGCCCTGCCTTCCCCGAGTCCCGGCTCCCGCTCCTCCTCCAGCGGTGCCCGGCGCGAAACGGCTGGCTGGGCGGCAGGCACCTGGGCCGGGCCGCCCTGACCCGACAGCACCACCACCACGCAGCACGCGATCACGATGCCGAGCACCCGCAGCGCCAGCAACACCGGGTCCGTCGGCAGCCGCTCGTGGAACAGCCAGGTGCCGACCACGATGAAGTACATGCTCCCCAGCACGTTGGACACCGGAGCGACGATCGCGATGCGACAGCGCTGCAGCGCCGTCTGGAACAGCAGCAGCCCCGCGGCCGAACAGCCTCCCATCACGTAGAGATATGGCGAGGACAGTACCGCGATCGCGATCCTGAAGACCCCGTGATCGTGCAGAAGCAGGCCAGACAGCGCCTTGATCGCGAGCGCGGCCACGCCGTAGAACAGCCCGGTGGCGATGCCATAGGCCACGCCGGTCACCGGCGGCCGGTGCTTGCGCGCGCCCGCGCGCATCGTGCTGACCGCGGCGAGCACGGCCAACTGGCAGGACGGAATCGCGACCGCGGCGAGTTCGATCCCGCTGACCCGGTAGCCCACGCCCGCCGTGCCGCCGGCCGAGAGCGCGAGCAGGACGACGGACAGGGCCATGACGGCCACGCAGGCGTACTCGACCCGGCCCAGGTGCTCGCGCAGGACCAGCCGGGACAGGATGAGCACCACCGCGACGCCGCTGGCGATGACCGGCTGGACGATGGACACCGGCGCGAACATCAGGGCCAGGACCTGCAGGCCCAGGCCGCACAGCATCAAGACGAAACCGATCAGCCACCGCAGCGACGACAGCAGCGTCAGCGCCAGGGACACGATGCGACGGCCGTTGAGCGCGGGCAGCTGGCCGAGCGCCTGCTTCTCCACGATCAGGCCGGAGTTGTACGCGGTGGTGGACATCAGCGCCAGGGCCAGCCCGACGTCGGTGCTTCCGGTCACGACGGCCTCCCCGGTCCGGCGACGTCGTCGAGCGCGGCCGCGTACATGCCGGCGAACCGAGCCGCCGCGGACTCGCCGAACAGGGCCCGCCGGCAGCGCAGGCACAGGTGCAGCCGCCCGTCGATGGTGACGGCGCCGACCGACAGCCCTCGCGGCATGTGCGCCGAGGTCGAGAACCACATCCCGGTCGCGGCCACGCCGCCGAACCGCGGCGGGTCGGCGACGACGCCGAGGTTGGAGACCAGGGAGGTGTCGCACAGCAGCGGCCCGGCCGTGCGCAGGCCCAGCCGCAGCAGCCGCCGCTTGACCGCCGGCGGCGCCCACGCGGCAGCCCAGGCCCGGCTGACCGGATCGACCT
>JASHUI010000088.1:0-9905 GCA_030040095.1 Streptosporangiaceae bacterium
GCCGCCGGGGCGCCGGCGCGGGGCCAGCTCGCGGGCCCGGCCGCGCCGGGGACGAGCGACTGCGACTCGGTGACGAGCTGCTACACCCCGTCGCAGATCGAGGTGGCGTACGGCCTCTGGCCGTTGCTTTCGGACGGAATCGACGGCAGCGGCGAGACCGTGGTGCTGCCCGAGCTGGCCGAGCAGCAGCTCCTGCCGCCGAGCATCACCGACATCCGCCAGGACCTGGCCGGGTTCGACCGGCGCTTCGGGCTGCCCCCGGCGCGGCTGCAGGTCACCACCGCGTTTGCCCGCGGCGCCTCCCGCTGGCTGGCCTTCCAGGAGGAGGCGCTGGACGTCGAGATGGTGCACGCGATCGCTCCCGGGGCGGCCATCAGAGTGGTCCTGCTGACGTACTCGAGCACGTCCACCCCTGCCGGCGTGGCCGCGGGCCTGATCGACACCCTGCGGCTTGGCACCTCCTCCGGTGACGTGGTCTCGATCAGCGAGGGCGTGGGCGAGACCTGCTTCACCGGCGCGCAGGTGGCCGGACTGCACGCGGCGCTGGGGGCCGCCGCCCGCCATCACGTCACGGTCGTGGCCTCGTCGGGAGACACCGGCCCGGTCGCCAACCCCTGCCCGAGCCCGCTGCCGGTGCCGGAATCCTCCCCGCTCATCGAGCCCAACCTCCCCGCCGCGGACCCGCTGGTGCTCGCCGTCGGCGGCACCAGCCTGAGCGCCAGCCATCAGACCGGCGCCTACATCGGCGAGACCGCGTGGAGCCTGCCGCCGCGCAACAGCGGCGTCGACACCCTGGCCTCGGGCGGCGGCTTCAGCCGGGTGTTCGCCAGGCCCGCGTACCAGGACGGCATCAGGGGTATCCGGGCCACCCGGGCCGTGCCGGACGTCGCCGCCGACGCGTCCGGCGCCACCGGCATGGCGCTGGTCATGGGCGAGGGCGGCGGCAACTACATGATCAGCGACAGCGAGGGCACCAGCGCCGCGGCGCCGTTGTGGGCCGGGCTGGTGGCCGATGCGGACCAGTACGCCGGCCACGACCTGGGTTTCATCAACCCCGCCCTGTACGGCATCGCCCGCGGGCCGCGCTACCACCTGGCGTTCCATGACATCACCCAGGGCAGCAGCACGGTGACGGTCCCGCCCGTGACCTACACCGGCTACCCGGCCGGCCCGGGCTGGGACCCGGTCACCGGCCTGGGCAGCCCCGATGCCCAGGTGCTGATCCCGCTCCTGGCCCGCTACCCGGGCCCGCGGGCGGTGCCAGCACCGGGGAGACGGAGCGTTATGAATCGTCTGTGACAATAGGGAACGTGCCACCGACGCTCGATCAGATCCGCGGCGTGCCCAAGGTGCTGCTGCATGATCACCTGGACGGCGGCCTGCGCCCGGAGACCATCATCGAGCTGGCCGCCGAGACCGGGTACCGCGGCCTGCCCACGACCGACGTGGGCGACCTGACCCGGTGGATGACCGGGGTGGCCCAGCGCGGCAGCCTGGAACTCTACCTGGAGGCGTTCCAGCACACGGTCGGGGTCATGCAGACCAGGGACGCACTGATCCGGGTGGCGGCCGAGTGCGCCGAGGACCTGGCCGCCGACGGCGTCGTGTACGCGGAGGTCCGGTTCGCTCCCGAGCTGCACGTGACCAGGGGGCTGAGCCTCGACCAGGTGGTCGACGCGGTGCTCGAGGGCTTCCGGCGCGGCGGCCGGGGCCGCGACATCACGGTCTACGCCCTGCTCACCGCGATGCGGACCGCGGCGAGGTCGCTGGAGATCGCCGAGCTGGCGGTGCGGCACCGGGACGCGGGCGTGGTCGGGTTCGACATCGCCGGCGCGGAGGCGGGCAGCCCGCCGAGCCGGCACCTGGACGCGTTCCAGTACGTGGCGCGGGAGAACTTCCACATCACGATCCACGCGGGCGAGGGGTTCGGGCTCCCGTCGATCTGGGAGGCGGTGCAGTGGTGCGGCGCGGACCGCCTCGGGCACGGCGTCCGCATCATCGACGACATCCGCCCGTCGCCGGGCGGCGGCCCGCCCGCGCTGGGGCGGCTGGCCAGCTACGTGCGGGACCGGCGGATCCCGCTGGAGATGTGCCCGACCTCCAACGTGCAGACCGGCGCGGCCAAGTCGATCAAGGATCACCCGATCGGGCTGCTGCGCGAGCTGCTGTTCCGGGTGACGGTCAGCACCGACAACCGGCTGATGAGCGGGGTCACCCTGTCCTCGGAGTTCTTCGCGCTGACCGAGGCGTTCGGCTACGGCTGGGGCGACATCGAGTGGCTCACCACCAACGCGATGAAGAGCGCGTTCGCGCCGTTCGACGAGCGGCTGAAGATCATTAACCTGACGATCAAGCCGGGGTTCGCCGTGGTCAGGACCGCGCCCCCGGCGTCGCGCTAGCGCGCTTCCTGGATTGCTGAGGGCGAGGATGGGCATCGAGGCCACGGCGCAGGCGATGACGGACCGGCGCTGGCTGGCCGAGGTGGCCACCTCGGACGCCGCGCTGCGCCAGGTGCTGCACGGGCTGCCCGGGGTCGACCAGGTCGGCACCGAGGCGAGGGCGGCGGGGCTGGCCACCCGGTCGGTCAAGCGGGACGCCAAGCTGCGGGCGCTGGACCTGGCGGTCCGCATGGTCGACCTGACCACGCTGGAGGGCGCGGACACCCCGGGCAAGGTCGCGGCCATGTGCGCCAAGGCCCGGCGGCCCGACCCCGCCGATCCGGCGGTGCCGCCGGTGGCCGCGGTGTGCGTCTACCCGGACCTGGTCGGCGTGGCCAGGGCCGCGGTCGCGGGCAGCGGGGTGGCGGTGGCGTCGGTTGCGACCGCGTTCCCGTCCGGCCGGGCGTCGCTCGGGGTCAAGCTGGCCGACGTGCGCGACGCGGTGCAGGCGGGCGCCGACGAGGTGGACATGGTCATCGACCGCGGCGCGTTCCTGGCCGGCCGGTACGGCCAGGTCTACGAGGAGATCCGGCAGGTGCGCGAGGCCTGCGGCGACGCGCACCTCAAGGTCATCCTGGAGACCGGCGAGCTGGCCACGCTGGACAACGTGTCCCGGGCGTCCTGGCTGGCCATGCTGGCCGGCGCCGACTTCATCAAGACCTCCACCGGCAAGGTCGCGCCCGCGGCGACCCCGCCCGTGACCCTGGTCATGCTGGCCGCCGTGCGCGACTTCGCCCAGGCGGCCGGGCGGCCGGTCGGGGTCAAGGTGGCGGGCGGGGTGCGCACCGCCAAGGACGCGATCCGCTACCTCGTGCTGGTGCGCGAGACCGCGGGGCCCCGGTGGCTGAGCCCTGACCTGTTCCGCATCGGGGCGTCCAGCCTGCTCAACGACCTGCTGATGCAGCGCAGCAAGCAGCTCACCGGCCGCTACGCCGGGCCGGACTACTTCACCCTCGATTAAGGCGCCCGCGGCGGACTCAGATGCGCGATGTCGACCGGCTTGATCGCGTCGGCCAGCCTTATCCCGAATATCCGGGAGAAGAAATATAGTTCGGCCTCCGCCGCCCTGATGATGTTGTCGGCCCGGCAGAAGCCGTGCGCTTCGTCCTCGAACGTCACGAGCGCATGCGGTATCCCCTTGCCATCCAGAGCCTCGGCCATGGCAAAGCTCTGGCTGGGCGGCACCACCTTGTCCTTCAGGCCGTGCAGCAGCATGACCGGCGTGGCCAGCTTGTCGACGTGCCGAGCCGGCGACCTCTGCCGGTACACGCCAGCCCCGCCGGGGAGCGGCGCGATCAGCCCGTCGATGTAGTGCGACTCGAACTTGTGGGTGTCCGCGGCCAGCCGTTCCGGGTCCCCGATGCCGTAGTAGCACACGCCCGCGTCGAAGTAATCGCTGAACGTCAGCGCGCACAGCACGGTGAATCCGCTGGCGCTGCCGCCCCTGATCCCGATCCGGTCGGGGTCAGCCAGGCCCTCGGCCACCAGGTATTCGGCCGCGCCGATGCAGTCGGCGACGTCACGCAGCCCCCACCAGCCCCGCAGCAGGTTACGGTACCGGCGGCCGTAGCCGGTCGACCCCCGGTAATCCACGTCGACGACGGCGAACCCGCGGCTGGTGAAGAGCTGGATGTCCAGGTTCAGCGCCTGGCTCGCCTGCGCGGTCGGGCCGCCGTGGGACATCACGATGAGCGGGGGAAGCTCGCCCGGGCCCGCGGTGAACCCGGGATTGGCCGGCGGGTAGTAGACGGCGTGGCTTTCGCCCCCGCTGTCGTTGGGGAAGTCGACCGGCCGCGGCAGCGAGATGAACTCCGGCGAGACCAGGTCCTGCTGCGACTGCGTGACCACGTCGGCGCGCCCGGTATCGGGATCGACGATCAGCAGCCGCTGAGCCTGCCGCGGCCCGCCCGCCGTCACCGCGACCCGCCGCCCGTCGCTGGACAGGTCGCATCCATAGGAGGTGAACGGAAGCGGCAGGGGGACCCCGCGGCGGGAGCGCGGGTCGATCACGCCGAGTTCCTGGACCGATCCGCGGCTCCAGCGGCAGACGATGCGGCCGTCTGACAAGATCACGTACGTGGACATGCCGAGCAGCCACAGCGGCATCCCGCACTCGGCCTCCATCGGGCAGACGCAGGCCGTCTGGTTCCCGTCCCAGCGATAGAGATTCCACCAGTCGCTGCGGTCGCAGACAAAGCAGAGCGCGCCGTCCGCGCTCCACCGCGGATGGGCGACCGACTCGTTCTCGCCGCCCGCCACCTTCACGGGCGTTCCCAGCGTTCCGTCCCGGCGGAACGGGGCGACGTACAGGGTCGTGCTGTCCCACGGCATGTCGGGATGGTTCCATTCCAGCCAGGCGAGGCGGCGCCCGTCCGGCGACAGGCACGGGCTGGCGCAGAAGTCGCTGCCGGATCGAAGGACGGCGGGCGGCGCGCCACCGGTCAGCGGAACCAGCACCAGCTCGTTCGTCACGCCCCGGTCGTCGCGGGCCTCCCGGACACAGATCAGGCCGCGGCCATCGGCGGTGAACTCGAAGTCGGCGTAGCGCGGGGCGTGCCCGCCGTCGGACGCCTCTGGCGTGACCGCGACGGGAGCGGACCCGGGAAGCTGGCGGTAGATCCGCTGATCCTCGGCGTTGGCGAAGTAGGCCGCGCCCCGGGCCACCCGCCAGGCGCCGCCGCCATATTCGTGCACGCCGGTCCGGACGTCATAGCCCTCGGGCGTGATCGTCATGGTCTGCCCGGCGCGCAGCCGGCGCAGGACGTGCCGTCCCGCGTCGTCCGGGCGCAGCTCACACCACCACAGGTCGCCGTCGTCGAAGGCGGTTTCCCCGATCGCGACGATGTCGCGCCCGAGCAGCGACGCGCTGACCGGGGAGCGCCACGATCCGTACCGCGCGGTGATCACCGAGGCGCTCTGATGGTGGAGGGCTGCTGCCAGTTGCGCATCCTCATGACCTTGTCCCGGTTTCTCTCCATGGGCAGGTCGTTCTCGCTGATCGTACCCGCCCGGAAGTCCACGGTCAGCCTGGCGCCGTCGGCCGGGGTTACGGGGTGGCGGTGGCAGATGAGGTCGGGCTGGGGGTAGGACTCACCGTCGGCGTGGGGGACGGGGTCGGCGTCGGGGTCGGGGTGGGCGTCGGGGTGGGCGTCGGGGTCGGGGAGGGCGTGGGAGACCGGGTGGGCGAGGGCGTCGGCGACGGGGTGGGCGAGGGCGTCGGGGACGCGGTCGGTGCCGGGGGCACGACAAGGTTGGGGGTCTGCACCTGATGGCGGCCGGGGGCCAGGAACAGGGCCACGGCCGCGACCACCACGCCCATGACGGTGACCAGCCCGCCCACGGCCGCTCCGCGCACGAACGCCTGGCGCCGCTGGCTGCGCTTCCACTCCATCGTCCGCACCTGCTGCAGTTCGGGCGGCAGGGCCGCCCGCTGCGCCGCCCAGCTGTTGAGGGGCGCGGCGGCCAGCCCGAGCGTCGGGAACAGCAGCAGGCCGGCCAGCAGCGGCCCGGCCAGCTCGCTGGCCTTGGTCAGCGCGCCCGCGATGCCCGCCATCCCCAGCAGCGCCAGCGTGGACTCGGCCCAGTTCGCCCGCAGCGCCTCCCACCACCTGGCCTTCTCGCTGGTCTTGGGCGTGCGCAGGAACACCGCCTTCCTGGCGAACAGGCCGACCAGCGACGCCCGCGCCACCACCAGCGACGTGGACTGCCAGATGAAGAACGCGCCGAGCGCGTCCCGCCACGATGCCCCGGTGCCGCGGCGCAGCAGCGCGACCGCCCGCACCAGCCCGAGCAGCACCAGGACCGGGACCGTGGCCACCAGGAACGCGGTCAGCTTGCGGAAGAGCTCACCACCGCCGGTGGCCAGGTTGGCCGCTCCGGCCAGCAGGAACACCAGGAACACCACGCTGAGCACGTCGCCGTACCACTGGATCGCGCCGGACAGGTACGCCCAGCGCTGGCCGGTCGTGAGGTGGTTCTCCTTGGTCGCCCGGCCCGGCAGCAGCGAGCGCCAGTGCATCCGCAGGATCTGGATGCCGCCGAAGCACCACCGGTAGCGCTGGCCCTTGAGCGCCTCGAAGGTCAGCGGCATGATGCCCTTGCCGTAGGAGTGCCCGACATGCCACCCGGTCCAGCCCGCCCGCAGCAGCCGCAGGGACATCTCGGCGTCCTCGGTGATGCACCACTCGTCCCAGCCGCCGAGTTGCTCCAGCGCCACCCGCCGGATCAGCCCCATCGTCCCGGCGAAGATGGCGCCGTCCCGTTCGTTGCGCGACGGCTGGGAGACCGCGAAAAAGTACGAGTAGGAGTAGTACAGCCGCCGGTAGTAGCGGGCGTGCTGCCAGCCGCGGTAGTCCTGCGGGGCCTGGGTGAAGCCGACCCAGGGCTCGGCGAACAGCGGCGCGCACCGGCGCAGGAAGTCCCTGTCGAGCTGGTAGTCGGAGTCGACCACCCCGATGATCTCGGCGCGCTTGTCGGTCATCTGGCGCAGCGCGTAGTTGAGCGCACCGGACTTGTAGCCGGGCCAGTCCTCCAGGTGGGCGAACTTGACGTTGTGCCGGGCGCACCAGCGCTGCACCGGGCGCCACAGGCTCTCGTCGTCGGTGTTGTCGTCGATCAGGATGACCTCGTAGGCCGGGTAGTCCAGGCGGGCCAGCGAGCGCAGCGTGTCGATGACCATGTCCGGCGGCTCGTTGTGCGCCGGGACGTGCAGGCTGACGAACGGCAGGTCGCCGGCGGCGGGCAGCTGCCCGGTGGGGGTCGGCGTGACCTGCCGGTGCCAGGTCTCCGAGCCGATCGCGTCGCAGATCTCCCAGAGATAGGCGCTGGCCAGGACCGCCGCGAAGACCTCGAAGACCCACAGCAGCAGCCCGCCCGCCTCGCTGGCCGGGCCGAGGTGGCTGTAGAACGTCCACTCCAGGACGTAGACCAGGTAGACGGCGAACAGGAAGATGCTGGTGGCCCAGCAAAGATGGCCGCGGGCGTTCCAGCGCCTGGTCACCGGCAGCCAGATCAGGCTCCCGGCGACCAGGCCGGCGGCTCCCGCGATCGTGTTGCGCTCGGTCACCCCGAGCAGCCGCATCGCCACGGCCACCAGCACCCCCAGCACCACGGTGCCGGCCACCGCGAACGCGAGCCGGCGCGCCGTCGGCCAGGTGCCGGTCGTCCGGCGGGGATGCCCGCGGCCGATCAGCAGCGCCGCGGTCCCCACGGGCGCGCCCAGGATGCCTGCCAGCACGAGCGCAGCTAGCACCGGCCCGCCTCCCGCCTCTGCCTGACGTGACAAGTACCCGACCAGTGGCGACGACTACCCGAATGCCGCCATACCGAACCATCGTGCACCACAACGACCACCGCTTCGCGCGGCGGGCGCGTGCGAGAATGAGGCCCGGGCAAGGACGCCGAGGGACGGGCCGAGAGACGGGGTAGCCGCTGATGCAGGCCGGGATCGACTGGGAGTACGCGCCGGCGCCCGAATCGCGCGACGTCGTCACCCTCGCCCCCGAGTACGGGCTGTTCCTCGACGGCGAGTTCGTGCCCGCCGCCGGGGGAGGAATGTTCCCGACGGTCAACCCGGCCACCGAGGAACCGCTGGCCCGGGTGGCCGAGGCCGGGGCGGCCGACGTCGACCGGGCGGTGGCCGCGGCCCGGGCCGCCTACGAGCGGGTGTGGGGGCCGATGCCGCCCGCCGAGCGGGCCAAGTACCTGTACCGGATCGCCCGCGTCCTGCAGGAGCGCTCCCGTGAGTTCGCGGTGCTGGAGAGCCTGGACAACGGCAAGCCGATCAAGGAGTCCCGGGACGTCGACGTTCCCCTCGCCGCGGCGCACTTCTTCTACCACGCGGGCTGGGCGGACAAGCTGGAGTACGCCGGGTTCGGGCCGTCGCCGCGCCCGGTCGGCGTGGCCGGGCAGGTCATTCCGTGGAACTTCCCGCTGCTCATGGCCGCGTGGAAGCTGGCCCCCGCGCTCGCGGCCGGGAACACCTGCGTGCTCAAGCCGGCCGAGACCACGCCGCTGACCGCGCTGCTGCTGGCCGAGGTGTGCCAGCAGGCCGGTCTGCCGCCCGGCGTGGTGAACGTGCTGACCGGCGCGGGCGAGACCGGCGCCGCGCTGGTGGCCCACCCCGGCGTGGACAAGGTCGCGTTCACCGGGTCGACCGAGGTCGGCAAGCAGATCCAGCGGACGGTCGCGGGCACGGGCAAGCGGCTGACCCTCGAGCTCGGCGGCAAGGCGGCGAACGTGGTCTTCGACGACGCGCCGGTCGAGGCGGCGGTCGAGGGGATCGTGAGCGGCATCTTCTTCAACCAGGGCCACGTCTGCTGCGCCGGCTCCCGGCTGCTGGTGCAGGAGTCGGTCGCCGACGTGGTGGTGGACCGGCTCCGCGAGCGGCTCGGGACGCTGCGGCTCGGCGACCCGCTGGACAAGAACACCGACATCGGCGCGATCAACTCCCGCCAGCAGCTGGACAAGATCCGCGAGCTGTCCGAGGCGGGGGAGGCCGAGGGCGCCGAGCGCTGGTCGCCGCCGTGCCCGCTGCCGGACCGCGGCTACTGGTTCCCGCCCACGGTGTTCACCGGGGTGGCGCAGTCGCACCGGATCGCCCGGGAGGAGATCTTCGGCCCGGTGCTGTCGGTGCTGACGTTCCGCACGCCCGAGGAGGCGGTCACGAAGGCCAACAACACCCCGTACGGGCTGTCCGCCGGGGTCTGGACCGACAAGGGCAGCCGGATCCTGTGGCTGGCGCAGCGGCTGCGCGCGGGCGTGGTCTGGGCCAACACCTACAACCGGTTCGACCCGGCCAGCCCGTTCGGCGGGTACCGCGAGTCCGGCTTCGGGCGGGAGGGCGGCAGGCACGGCCTGGCCGCGTACCTCGATGCCTGACCAGAAACCAGCGGCCAAGAAGTCGTCAAGCAGCAAAAAGACCTCGGCCCCGGGAAGGGCGGCAGCCGCGACGGCCGGCCGGAGGCCGGCCCGAGCGGATGGCGTGCGGGGGGGCCTGGGGGGGTCGTCCCCCCGGGTCAGCACTGACCGGCTGGAGGTCCGCAAGACCTACAAGCTGTTCATCGGCGGGGCGTTCCCCCGGTCGGAGTCGGGCCGGTCCTACCCGGTGACCGCGCCGGACGGCACGCTGCTGGCCCACGCCGCGCTGGCCTCCCGCAAGGACGCCAGGGACGCGGTCGTGGCCGCGCGGGCGGCGTTCGGCCGCTGGTCCGGCGCGACCGCCTACAACCGCGGCCAGGTCCTGTACCGGGTGGCCGAGATGCTCGAGGGGCGCCGCGAACAGTTCGCGAGTCTGTGCGTTCACAGCGAGAATATTGAACGCTCCGGCGCGGAGCGGGAGGTCGCGGCGGCGATCGATCGCTGGGTGTGGTACGCGGGGTGGCCGGACAAGGTGGCGCAGGTCGCCGGGGCGGCCAACCCGGTGGCCGGGCCGTACTTCAACTTCAGCGTCCCGGAGCCGACCGGGGT
>JASHUI010000817.1:0-8520 GCA_030040095.1 Streptosporangiaceae bacterium
CGGCCATCGGGTCGTCGGCGAGCCGCTGCACCAGGCCCGCCCGCTCCGCCTCCGAACCCGACAGCCTGCGCCCCGTGAGGGTCAGGTCGGCCGCCAGGCCCGGCCCGACGACCTGGGGCAGCCGCCAGGTGCCGATGGCCAGACCCGACGCCACGCCGGCGAACCCGATCAGCGCGTGACGCCCGCCGATCCGCAGGTCCGCGGCCAGCAGGAGCTGCGCGCCGCCGCCGACCGCGGGACCGTCTGCCGCCGCGATCACGATCGAGTCCGTCGTGATCAGCCGCTCGAGGATCTGGTAGATCGTCTCGCTGACCGCGGCCACGTCGTCGGCGGGCAGGCTCAGGTCGGCGCCGGCGCAGAACGCCGCGGGCACCGCGGAGCCGAGCACGACGACCGGCGGCAACGGCCCCGAGAGCTCGCTCAGCACCCGGCCGGACATGCCCAGGTCGAGGGCGTTCTTACGGTCCGGACGGTTCAGCCGCAGCCGCCCGACCCCGGGCGCGGGCTCGTCCACGAGGACATCGGCCATCCGGCATCATACGTCGATGAGCGCCTTGCGCTGCGCGCCGTCGATCGGGATGTGCGCGCCGTGCACGAAGCTCGCGCGGCTCGAGGCCAGGAAGACCACGACGTCGGCGACCTCCTCCGGCTCGCAGATCCGGCCCAGCGGGATGCTGGAGACGGCCAGCTCGTGCGCGCGCTCCTGAGTGATCTTCTTGTCGCGCGCCAGCGCCTTCTCCAGGCCATCCCACCGGTCGGTGTTCACCGGGCCTGGGTTCACGGTGTTCACCCTGATGCCCAGCGGCCCGTACTGCTCGGCCAGCGATGCGGCGAAATTGATATCGGCCGAGTTGGCCGCGCCCGCCGTCATCTCCCAGTACGACGGCTTGAGCCCGTCGTTGCCGACCACCAGGACGACGCTGCCCGAGCCCTGCTCGCGCATGTGCGGCAGCACGGCGCGGCAGGTCCGGACGTAGCCCATGAACTTGAGGTTCAGGCTCGAGAACCACTGCTCCTCCGTCAGGTCTTCCAGCAGGCCGCCCGGGGAACTGCCCGCGCAGGTGACCAGCACGTCGATGCGGCCGAACCGGCGGATGGTCTGCCCCACCGTGCGCTCGACGTCGGCCACCACGCTCATGTCCCCGGGCAGCCCCACCACCTCGCCGCCGGTCTTCTCGGAGAGCTGCGCCGCGGCGCTGGCCAGGTTCGCCTCGTCCCGCGCCGTGATCACGACCGAGCAGCCTTCCTCAGCCAGGCGCAGTGCTGTGGCCCGTCCGATGCCTTTGCTGCCGCCGGTCACGAAGGCGACCGAGCCCTTGAGTCCGAGATCCACCGATTACCTCCGAAAGCCGGTTGCCGGGACGGGCGTCATGGCCAGATGAGTGTCGTGCCCTTGTAGAGGCTCGGGATCAGCGTGGTGTCCTCGATCTTCTGCAGCGAGGGCACGGTCGCGACCACCTTGTACTTCTCGATCTCCTGCAGCTCCGGGGTCCACTGCGCGTACGTCTCGACGCCGAGACCGACCCCGGCCGGCCGGTACTTGCTGATCAGGCTGGCCTCCAGGCTCCAGACCTGCAGCTCGTGCGACAGGGGGAAGGCCGAGTCCGCGTGGGCGGCGACCGCGTAGGCGTGCTCGATGTCCACGCACTGCACCTGGTGGGTGAGGCAGTAGCCGGCGGCCTTCAGGTCGGCCCGCATCCAGTCGGCGGCGGTCTGCCGGTGCTCCTTGAGGAACGTTCCGTTGAAGCTCATCACGTTGTACGTGCCCTGCACCCCGAACTCACCGGGGGTGAACTCGTTGAACTTGGCACCCATCGCCTTGAGCGTGAGGACCTGGTTCGACTGGTAACCCTGCAGCGCGGCGACGACGCCGCGGGTGACCTGGGTCGGGTCATAGTTGGTGGTCGCCACCAGCTTGACCTTGCTCATGTCGACGCCCGCCGCGTTCAGCATGGCCTGGATCACCACCGGGAGCGCCGTGTAGTACGCCAGCGTCTTGCCCTCGAGTTGCTTGAGCGAGGTGATGCTGCTGTTGGTGATGAGCACGTAGTCGCTGACGTTGGCCCAGGTCGCCACCGTGACGATGTTCGCCTGGCCGGAACTGGCGACGATGGCATCGGCCGCGCTGCCGTAGCCCGACACCTGGGCGCGGTCCGACGACAGCAGCTCGGTGGGGTCGGTCGCGGCCGTGTTGATGTCCGTCGTGATGCACATCTTGGAGAAGTAGCCCAGCTTCTGGGCGACGAACACGTCGATGATCGTGGCGGAGGCGTCAAAGCCGAACGGGGATATGTAGGTGACCGGGCCGGCCGCCTTGTTGGCCGCGCACTCGGACGCCGGGAGGCCCGAGGCCGCCCCGGTATCCTGGCTGCCGGTCGATGAGCCGCTCGAGGAGCTACACGCCGCCACTGAGGCGATGAGGCAGAAACCGGCGGCCATCGCCGTCAGGCGACCGATGGGCCGCCGCGGCGCCCGTCTTGCCATCCACTTCATCACTTCGGCCTCCAACTTTCTATTAGATATATCGTCTTGGTATTCGGTATATCGCTGCGCCCGTGCGGGGGCTCGACTGGCGGATCCGGGTCACTAGCTGCGGGGCTGGCCGGCCGCCGGGGTCACCGGCGGCCGCGGGTGTCCCACCAGAGGATCTTCGTCTGCGCGATGGAGACGATCACCGTGAACAGGACGCCCAGCACGGCCAGGACCAGGATCGACGCCCAGATCGTCTTGAGGTCGGACTGCTGGGCCGACACCTGGATGAGGGCGCCCAGGCCGGCGAGCTGACCGGACGCCGAGAACTCGGCGACGACCGCGCCGACCACCGACAGCGGCAGGCAGATCCGTGCCGCGGCGAAGAGGAACGGCAGGCAGCTGGGCAGCCGCAGGTGATAGAAGCGCTCCCAGCGCGAGGCGTGCAGCGTGTTCATCACGTCGAGCGCGCTCTGGTCCACGTTGCGCAGGCCCGCGACCATGTTCACGAGGAACGGGAAGAACACGATGATCGCCGTCACCAGGTACTTCGGCAGCATCCCGAATCCGAACGCGACCACCAGGGCCGGCGCGATCGCGACGATCGGGGTGACGTTCAAGACCACGGCCAGCGGCATCAAGGCCCGCTCGAAGATGGGCAACTCGACCATGAGGATCGCGAGCAGCATGGCCGCTCCCATCCCGCACGCGGCTCCGACGCCGATCTCCCGCAGCGTGATGAGGCCGTTAGCCCAGAAGAGCCCCGGCTCGTCCTTCAGCGTCTGCAGGATCGCCGGGATCGTCGGGATGACGTACCTGTTGTGGTCGGCGTAGAGCTGCCAGGCCAGCCCGACCAGGATCAGGGCGACCAGCGGCGGCAGCCAGGTCGCCAGCCCGAGCCGCCGCGCCCGGGTGACGCCGGCGGATGTCCGGGCCGCCGCCGGCGCCTCGCGCCGGGCGGCGTCGGCGACGAGCGTCTCGACGGCTGCCGCGAGTTCCTGGGGCTGCTCAACCATTCATCCGCTCCGTAATCCGATGCAGGGTCGACCGGATCTCGTCCTCGAGCTTCCGGAACTCGGGGTCGCCGTACACGGCCTCGCTCCGCGGCCGCGGCAGATCGATGTCGATCACCCGCTCGATCCGGCCGGGCCTGGCCGACATGACGATGACCCGGTCGGACAGCGCGACGGCCTCGGGCACCGAATGGGTGACGAACAGCACCGCCTTCCGGTTGGACTGCCAGAAGTTCAGCAGCTCCAGCCGTTGCTGGTCCCGGTTGAGCTCGTCGAGCGCCGAGAACGGCTCGTCCATCAGCAGGATGGCCGGATCGAAGACGAACGCCCGGGCGATGGCGACGCGCTGCTGCATGCCCCCGGAGAGCTGGGACGGGTAGCGCTTGAGCACGTGGCCGAGCCCGAATGAGGTCAGCACCTCGACCGGGTCGCGCAGCGTCCGCCCGGAGTTGGCCGACTTGTTCACCTGGATCGGCAGCCGGACGTTGGCCAGCACGGTGCGCCAGGGGAACAAGGCCGGCGACTGCGGGACCAGGCCGATCAGCTTGTCGGCGGTGGCGCGGCTGACGGTCTCGCCGTCGATGGTGACCGATCCCGAGTCGGCCTTCAGCAGGCCGGCCACGACGCGCAGGATCGTCGACTTGCCGCAGCCGCTCGGGCCGATGATCGTGACGAACTCGCCCCGGCCGATGGACAGCGAAATGTCGTCGAGCACGACCACCCGGCCCGGGCCCGTGCCGAAGGCCTTGCTGACACGATCCACCCGCACGCCCCCGCCCGACCCGGCGTCCTCTCGCACCGTCTGTGCTGACGACACCGGCTCAGACACTGGCAGGCCCCTCTGCTGACCGTAGCTTGCGGCTGGTGGCACGATGGACGGCACGCGGCCGACCGTGAATGCCTGGCCGGACAGGATTGATTAAATATGATATACCAGATTTGGCGACAGTCAAGTGCCCGCGGGTTTCTGGCTTGTTGCATTGGCGGTGTCCGCCGCCGCGCACCGCGGCAGCCCGAGAAGCCTGGCGGCATTGGCCGCCTGTATGCCGCGCCGGTCCGTCTCGGTCAGCTTCACCGCGTCGGCGGCCGCGTCGAACGTCTGCACGAAGACGTCCAGCCCCCCGGGCACGTGCGGATAGTCGGTGCCGAAAAGAAACTGCTCCGCCGGGAACGTCTCGAAGGCGCAGCACATCGCCGGGACGTGCGTCGACACCGTGTCGAAGAACACCGAACGCAGGATCTGTGACGGCGGCTGGCCGATGTGCTCCCGGCACTCGGGGAACTGCCGGTAGTAGTTGTCGAACCGGTGAATCAGGAACGGCGTCGTGCCGCCGAGATGGCTGAAGATCCATTTGATGCCGGGATACCGGGTGAACAGCCCCGAATAGACCATCCGGCCGATGGCGTTGGTGGTCTCGGCGAGGAAGTCCAGGCCCAGCGCGAGCGCGTACTCCCGCACGCCGGCCGTGCTGCACCCGGTCGTCGGGTGCACGAAGATCACTGCCTGCCGGTCGGACATGTCCCGCAGCAGCGGCGCGAACACCGGATCGTCGAGCGTCCGCCGGTCGATGGTGGTGCACAGGGCGAGGCCGACGACGCCGTCGAGGTCGAGCGCGCGCCGCGCCTCGGCCCGGGCAGCCTCGACGTCGGGGAGCGGCAGGCTCGCGAAGACGGCCAGCCGCCCGCTGCTGCCCGCCGCCTGGCCGGCCATCTCGTCGTTCAGGTCCCGGGCCAGCGGCGCCCGCACCTCGGCCGGCAGCCGGAAGACGCTGGGCGCGGACACGCTCACGACCTGCGTCTGGATACCGGCGGCATCCATGGCCGCCAGGCGCTGCTCGAGCGTCGGCAGCGGCTGCGGGACAGCGAGCGCCACGGCGCCGTCCTGAAGGACGACAAGTCGCCCGTCGTCGCGTACGTACCAGTCGAGCCCGCTGTCGGCCCGGCGGCAGGCCGCCAGGTACGCGTCCGGGTAGTGGTGTGCGTGAATGTCGATGAACGGCAGCGGCATCTGCTCTCGTCGTCTCTAGCGCGGGAACCGGCGGCTAGCGCTTGTGCACGTTGCCGTTGCTGCCCGGATCGCCGTCCGGGCCCAGGTTCGCGTGTTCCATGATGTGTATCCGCGTCATTTCGGCGGCCGACTCGGTGTCGTGGCGCGCGATCGCCTCCAGGATGGCCTTGTGGTGCTTGGCCGACTCCCGGTCGGGCCGGTTGACCCGGGGCTCGCCGCCGAGCGAGCGCCACAGCATTCTCAGCAGGGCAAGCAGAGTCGGGGAGTCCGCCGCCTCGTAGATCCGGAAATGGAATTCCCGGTTCAGCCTGGTGGCCTCGGCATTGGTGATCCGCTTGTGCTCCATCTGGTCGAGAATCGCGGCCATCTCGCTGATGTCGGTCTCGGTCGCCTTCTCCGCGGCCAGGCCCGCCGCCAATGACTCGAGGCTGGCCCGGATCAGGAAATTCTCGTAGGCGCGAGCGTCGTGCTCGCGCACCACGGTCGCGCCGTGATGAAGCTCGCTGGTGACGAATCCCTCGGCTTCGAGCTTGCGCAGGGCCTCGCGAACCGGAGTCGGGCTGACCTGGAACCGCGCGGCGAGATCGCGCTGGCGAAGAACCTGTCCGGGCGCCATCTCGCCGTTCTGGATCAGGTTGCGGATCCCGATGGCGACAATTTCGCTCTTGCTCAGGTATTCCACTGTGCCTCCGGGCCCTACTCACGCCAGCCCGGCCGCTGCCGGCCAGATCGAGTGCGGACAGACCAATGAGTCTAGCTGTGCGCAGTTGGTATGTCACATAGGATCACGTCCTTCCGCAGGCGGACAATCGGCGCGTATCGCAGGGCCCGGGCCGCCGTCAGAGCGGCTCGATGCCGGCCAGCTGCTTGGCGAGCCGCACATGCTCGCTGGCGTCGTAGGTCGTCGCCAGCCGCTGCTTGGTGGTCAGCTGCGCGCCGGCGTTGTGCATCTCGAACAGCAACTGCCGGGCACCGAAGCTCTCCGAGGTGTACTCGCGGGCGAGCTTCAGCAGCTGGAAACGGTCGGCCGCCATGCTGTCCGGGCCGATCAGGTAGCGCTCGATGTCGGCCCGGATCGCCGGGTTGTCGAAGTCGTCGCGGCCGGGCGCCATCAGCAGGCCGGATCCGGACAGCTCGCGTACCAGCTGCAGCATCTGCGGCTGGCGATCCACCGCGTGGATGCGGCCCAGGGTGATCTGGGTCGGATTCGGCACGAGGTACCCGCTCACCGACGGCACCGGATCGTCCTCGGCGGCACGCACGAACGCGCGCAGTGTCTCGGCGTAGCCGTAGAGATCGACCAGGCTCAGCTGGGTGGCCAGCATCTCCTGGCGGCCGAGGTAGTGGCTGATCGCGGTCGCGATGCCGGCCAGCACCTCGGCCTTGACCGCCATCCGGATCAGGATGTGGTAGAAGGCCCACGGCAGCATCCGGCCGAGCAGATCGCGGTGGTACTCGTTGCGGTGCAGGTAGAACACCCGCTCGCGGGGCACGAACACGTTGTCGAAGACGACCCACGCGTCCATCTCGTCGAACCTGGCGCTCAGCGGGAAGTCCGCCGTGGCCGGGCCGGACGCGGGCGGCCGGCAGTAGACCCGCAGCCCGCCGGTGTGGACCGGCACGGCGAAGTACACGATCTCGTCCGGCGACAGGCCGGGGCGGTTCGGCGCCAGCGCGAGGTACTCGTCCGCGTAGGGCGCCAGGGTCGCCACGGACTTCACGCCGCGGACGACGATGCCGTCGGAGCGCTCCTCGACGATCCGCAGGTTCTCGAACTGATCGCGGGACAGCCGCGCGTCTCGCGGCGCGTCGGCAAAGCTGTGGGTCAAGGACAGGTCGTTCTCGCGAACGTAGGCGAAATAGGACTCCACGTTGCGGGCGAACGCCGGGTCCTCCTCGCTGAGGAGGCTCCGGATGTCGTAGAGCCCGACCATGATGCTGGCCATGTACTCGGGCAGCCGGCCCATTGTCGCGCCGTTCCTGCGCATCAGGAACTCGATCATTTCCCGTCGCCGGACGAGCTCTTCCACCGTCGTCGGCGTGATGTAGGCCAGGCTGACCAGTTCGCGCGACGACGGCGACGTCATCGTCAGCTTCGCCTGGAGGTCCGGGTTGTGCTGCAGGTCGAAGACCTCCGCGACCGCGTCGGCACAGCCCTTCAGGGCGGGCTCGGACGTAACGTCTTCGACCCGCCGGCCGGCCAGCCAGACCTCACGGCCGTCGCGCAGGCCGGCAAGGTATTCCTTGCCCGTACGAATCGGCATTCTCAACCCCTCACTTAGCGAAGCCCGGCGTAGCGGCGGCGAAGCTCTGCGTATGCGGCGACTTCCCGCTCAACCTGACGCTTCCAGTCCTCCGGAAGGTCGACGTAGGGCGAGCGCGGCGGTCCGGCCGAGATCAGCCCGGAAACGTTGAGCCGGTACTTCGCTACCTGCACGTTGTACTTGGCGAAGCCATCCGTCAGATCCCGGCTGGCCATGGCGCCGTCCGGCACGTACGGGGGAATGGACGCGAGATCGGCGGCGACGGCGTCGATGCGCCCCGCGTCGCCGCTGTCGATCGCGGCCATCAGCGCCACCATCGGCTCCGGCCCGAGGGCCGCCTGGGTCGACCAGATCGCGGTGACGTAGCCGGGCGCGGAGCGCAGGGCGACCGGCACGCCGAACTCGCCCGGCATCAGGTTGATGCGGCCCTTGACGGCGGCGATCTCCTCGCGGTAATGCGCGAACCCGTGCGTGTTCTTCGACGCGATGACCGTCGGCGCATCCGCGGCGACCCCCGCCCAGAACTCGGGCGGGAAGCCGAACTTGAAGAACCAGGAGTTGGAGTAGACCATGACCGGCAGGTCCGGAACCGCCTCGCTGAGGTCGGCGAAGAACCGGACGGCGTTCTCGACGGTCGGCGTCTGCCACAGCGGCAGGCCGACCAGGGCGCCGTCGACCCCGACGTCGCGCAGGCCGCGCATCTGGCGCACCACCTCGCGGGTTCCGAGCGCCGTCGCGCCGGCCCAGACCTGGGCGCGGCCCGCCG
>JASHUI010000818.1:0-2913 GCA_030040095.1 Streptosporangiaceae bacterium
CGGAGCACCAGCCCGAAGCCCTCGGACATATATCCGCGGCCCGCGCAGGACGCGAAAGAGCCGTATCCGACCGTCGCACGCTGGTACGGGCCTCTTATTATGTCGTTGATGGTAACGAAGCCGGCGAGCGCGCCCGATTCCCGAAGAAATATCAACGTGCTTTCGGCGTCGCTGCTCTCGTAACGCTGCAGGTAGTCCGCGAATTCGGCGGCCGTCTGCGGGATTGTGACCCATGGCCGGTGGAACTCGGCACTGGCCCTGGCCAGCCTGGTAAACTCCTCCTGATCGTCGCTGGCCATCCTGCGCAGCTCGACTCGCGGCCCTTGATGCAGGATTGGCAGCGCGGAGTTCTGGGTCACTTTTCCAGCGTAACCTATGAATCATCGTCACGGATCGTGCTGTCATTCGGGGAAAGGACCGGCTTGCCTGGGTGATGGTTCACCGCGCGGAACAGCGCGCCGGCGCGGCCGGCGATGACATGATGGGTGGGTGCGCGGACGAACCAGGACAGATTGGTGGGGCGTGGTGCTCGATGCGCCTGACGCGATCGCCCTGGCCAACTTCTATGTGAGCGTGCTCGGCTGGCCGATGGCCAGGGAGGAGGACGACTGGGCCGCGATAGCCGTCCCGGGTACCTCGTCCTACCTGGCCTTCCAGTCGGCGCCTGACTACGTGCCCCCGGTGTGGCCGAATGCCGACGGGCGCCCGCAGATGATGATGCACATCGACGTCGCGGTGGACGATCTCGAGGCTGCGGTGGCGCACGCGGTCGATCTGGGCGCGACCGTGGCCGAATATCAGCCGCAGGAGGACAACCGGGTGCTCCTCGACCCGGCGGGTCATCCATTCTGCCTGTATCTCGACCACGGGCTCGACTCGACCGGGGAGGCCGCGGCCGGCTCGCCGTGATCTTCTCAGGCCAGGGGAGGCGAGTTATATTCGGTCCGTCGGCGTCCCCGTGGGGTGAGAGCGGCCCCGGAGCGGACGCCGGGACATTGGGGGACGACCGTGGCGCAGCAGACCGCCGCTCCGGCTGGCACCGCGGCCCAGGAGCGGGCCGACTTCCAGATCATCCCGCTGCGCGGCCTCGTCGTCGTCGCCGTGGTCCTCGCCGGCCTTGTCACGGTCGTCGCGACCAATACGTCATGGGGAGTCGACTTCTTCCACGTCGTCGGCGGCGGCCTGTGGACCGCACTGGACCTGTTCCTCGGCTTCGTGCTCGGGCCGATCCTGGCCCGCCTGTCCGTCCCGGCCCGGATCGAGGTCACCACCCGGCTCATGCCGAAGATGATTCTCATCATGCCGACGCTGGTGATCTGCACCCTGGTCGCCGGCTGGCAGTTGGCCCTGCAGACCGGCGATATCCAGGCCTCCTACTCCTACCACGGCTGGGTGGTGGCGTCGATGATCGTCGTCGCCGTTATGTCCGTGGTCGCGCTCGGCATCCTGGAGCCGGCCAACCTGGCCGTCCTGTTCGAGCTGAAGAAACCCGCGCCTGACGGTCAGGTGATAGCCAGGCTCATGCGCCGGTTCATCTACTCCGCGGGCGTCACCGGCGCCATGCAGGTGGCGACGCTGGTGATCATGACCAGGCTGGCCACGGCATGACCGGCACGCCCGGCACGACCGGCGTGAGCGGCGCCGCCGGCGACGCCGCAAGGGAGCCGGCCCCGAGTCTTGTCGGCCGCAAGCTGCCGCCGATCGCTCAGATCGCGGTGATGTCGATCGCTTTGATGCTGATCGGCGGGGTCTACCTGGCGGCTCAGCTGCCCGGGCACCCGGGACTGGCTGTCCCGGTCGGGCTGGTGATCGCCGGGGCCGCCCTGACCGCGGCCGACGTGGCCTGGCTCAGCCGCATCCGGCCGTTCGCATGGCCGGCGTTCTTCCTCGTGCTGCGCTGGGGCCTGGTCGCCTACGTGGTCATCGCCGGGTTGCTCGGGTACGTGTTCATCCGCGACCACACGCCGGGAGCGACGGTGGCCGTGCTGGTGGCCACGCTCGTGGTGTTCGCCGTGGACGTTCCGCTCATCCTGGCGTTCACCGTGGCCAGGTTCCAGGACCCGGAGCCGAGTCGCGGCTGACGGTCCCCTGTGCCAGGCTTTCCCGGGTGAGCATGCGGCAGGGCTGGGAGGCGGAGGCGCGCAACTGGGCCATCTTTGCCCGCACGCCCGGCCTCGATCACTCCCACGAGGAGATCAACTGGCCGGCCTTCCTGAGCCTGCTGCCCCGGCCGGGGCGGCGGACCCTGGATCTGGCCTGCGGCGAGGGACGGCTCGGCCGCCTGCTGAGCGCGCTCGGTCACCGGGTGGTGGGTATCGACGCGTCGCCGACCATGGTCCGGCTCGCGGTCACGCACCAGGACCCGCAGCGGGCCGTGCTCGCGGACGCGGCCGGCCTGCCGTTCCGGGACCGGGAGTTCGATTTAGCCGTCGCCTACATGTCGCTGCACGACATCGACGGGATGGCCCGGGCCGTGAGCGAGGCGGCGCGGGTACTGCAGCCCGCCGGCCGCCTGTGCCTGGCCATCCCGCACCCGCTGAACACGGCGGGCGACTTCTCCGGCCGGGAACCGTCGGCGCCGTTCGTGATCAGTGGCTCGTACCTGGACGAGCGCCCGGCGCCGTGGGTGCGGGACAAGGACGGGTTCCGGCTGACTTTCCACAGCCAGCACCGGCCGCTGGACTCCTATGCCCGGGCACTGGAGGCCGCCGGGCTGCTGACCGAGGCCATCCGGGAGGTGAGAGTGCCCGAGCACGTCGCCGCCCGCGACCCCTCCGACGCACGCTGGTGCCGAGTGCCCCTGTTCCTGCACCTGAGGGCGGTCAAGCCCGGATAGCCGCCAGGGCGACCAGTCCGGGCCCGAGGGCCAGCGCGACCATCAGCGCCGCCAGTGCCAGGCCGTAGCGGGCATCG
>JASHUI010000819.1:0-2837 GCA_030040095.1 Streptosporangiaceae bacterium
TCAGCGCGGCGAGCATCCGCTTGGACTCCGCCGCCGCCACGTCCGCAGCCGCGGTGCCGCGCACCTGGACCGCCCCCAGGCGGGCAGTGAAGGCCGCGACCCGCTCGGCAGCTTCCGAGCCGCGCATCTGCGCCGCGCGCCGGGCCAGCACCGTCTCGTCTATCCCGGCCTTCGCGACGCGGCGGAGCCGGGCAACCGCGGACCGCCGCAGGTCCGTGGTTCGTGCCGTATCGAGGTAGGCACGGAAGTCGCTGGCGAACTCGGCGAAGCCCTGGTCGCCGCCTGCGGAAAGCGCCGCCCTGGCCGACAGAGGGTAGACGCGGACCGGCCGGCCGGTGGCCCGGCTCGTCACCCGCTCGGTGAACTCCGCTGCCTCGGCCAGCCCGGCCGCATCCGCCTGGTCTGCCTTGTTCAGCACGACGAAGGTGGCAACCGACAGCCCGTCGACCCGCCCGAGCAGGTCACGTTCGCTGGCCGAGACCGGCGGGTCGGCGGTCAGCACGAAGATCGCCGCGTCCATGCTCGGCAGGACGCTGTCGGCCGCGGACGTGTTCTGCGTATAAACCGAGCCGGTGCCCGGCGTGTCCACGATCTCCACGCCGCGGGCGAGGATCGGAGCATCCACCCTGGCGGTGACGCTGGCGACTCCACGGGTGTTCTCCGGGTTGCCGCGCTCGGTCACCAGGTCGTCCAGCGCTGTCAGCGGGTGACGCTCGGTGCGGCCATCCTCGAAGACCACATTCAGATCCCGATCGGTCCCGTAGGTCAAGGTGGTCGCGACCGCGGTCAGCGGCGTGACGCCGGTTGGCAGCAGGTCGCGGCCCAGGAGCGCGTTCACCAGCGTGCTCTTGCCCCGCTTGGCCTCCCCGACCACCAGCACCCGCAGCCGCGCCGCGTCCAGCCGGTCGCGCAGGGCCGCCAGGCTGGCCACGTCCGTGCCGTCGGCCAGTGACACCAGCTCATCCAGGGCCGAGACCAGATCGTCGGGACGTTGCGGTGCGCGCATGCGACCTCCTACCTGAGTCAGGCAGGGACCGTTGGCGGCCATGCCGCAATTCGAGGGCGGGCCCCTCCGCCACGCGTTCCCACCAGGCTAACTCCCCGCAGGTGGGCGTGAACGCATCCGAGCCGGTCCTGCGAGCGGCGGCGGGCGAAAAATGAACTGCGTGCGTCAATAGCGGAGGCCGTACGCTGTGATCGCTGCGTCGCGCTGGATGGAGGTTGCGGGTGGACCGTCCGGGAGGGCTTTCGGCTATTGGCGGTACGCCCGTGGTCCGGCTAGCGCGTCTGGCCGATGAGAGTTGCGCCGAGGTCTGGGTGAAGATGGAGGCGGCCAACCCGACCGGTTCGTACAAGGACCGGATGGCCCTGGCGATGATCGAGGCCGCCGAGGCCGATGGCCGCCTGCAGCCGGGCCAGCTGGTCGTCGAGTACACCGGCGGAAGCACCGGCTCGTCGCTGGCGTTCGTCTGCGCGGTGAAGGGTTACCCGTTGCGGATCGTGTCCTCTGATGCGTTCGCGGACGAGAAGATCCGCACGATGCGCGCGTTCGGGGCCGAGGTCGAGCTGGTACCGAGCCCTGACGGCATCACGCCCGATCTGATCCCGGCAATGATGCGCAGGGCAGCCGAGATCACAGCCGAGACCGGCGCGTTCGCCACCGATCAGTTCAATAACACCGACATGGTGGAGGGCTACCGCCGCCTGGGCGAGGAATTGGTCGATCAGCTCCCCGGCCCGCCGCCGATCAGTGCGTTCTGCAGCTATGTCGGCACCGCCGGCTGCTTCCTGGGGGTCACCCGTGCGCTGGCCGCCGCACTGCCGGGAGTGCACCGGGTCGTTGTCGAGCCCGCCGAATCTGCGGTGCTGTCGGGTGGTCCGCCGGGAACGCATCACATCGAGGGCGGCGGGATCGGCCGCCGCCCGCCCCAGCTCCATTCCGCCGACTACGACGAAGTCGTGGCCATTGCCGAAGCCCAGGCGTTCGAGACCGCCCGCCAGGCCGCGCGCGCCGAGGGCATATTTTCCGGGCCCTCGACCGGCGCCAACCTCGCCGCCGCCGTTGGCATCGCACGCCGGCTAGGCCCTGGTCACCGCGTGGTCACCGTTCAGGTCGACAGCGGCCTGAAGTACCTGGCCGGCCAGCTCTACTCCTGACGCGCCTGTCCTCGGATAGCTTTCGGGGATGACCGGGAACAGCGCTGGCGAAGTCGCCGCTGAGGTGACCTCCGGCCTGGCCGTCGCGTGGAACCAGCACGACATGCGGGCGTTCGCGCTGGCTCGGCTCTGACGTGATCATCGCCCTGATGCGTTCCGAGCTCCACGGCGCCCGGTCACCGGCCCGCAGGGCGGTCGATGACCTCCGAAGCGATCCGGGCGACGTGCTCGGCGGGCCGGCCGAAGAGCTGAGCGGATCCGTGCGCCCGCTTGAGATAGCGATGGGCCTGGTGCTCCCAGGTGATGCCGATCGCCCCGTGCAGCTGGATCGTCTCGGCCGCGACCCGCTGCAGCACCTCGGAGCAGTAGACCTTGACGGCGGCAGCGCGCCGCCCGGTGTCCGGCGCCCGCTCGCCGGCCGCACGGGCGGCCGCGTACGAGAAGGAACGCGCCGACTCGACCAGGACATGCAGCTCGGCCATCCGGTGCTGCAGCGCCTGAAAACCGCCGATGGCCCGGCCGAACTGGACCCGGACCTTCGAGTAGGCGACGGTCATGTCGAGCGCCCGGCGGGCCGCGCCGGCCTGCTCAGCGCTCAGCGCGATGCAGGCCAGGTCCCTCGCCTGGGCCAGCGCCCGCGGGGACGAGCCGGCGATGCGGCGGCCGGCCGCCCCGGCCAG
>JASHUI010000820.1:0-2917 GCA_030040095.1 Streptosporangiaceae bacterium
ACAGCGCGCGGCGCACTTGCAGAATCGTGCGCCAATCCGCGACGATGCTTCGACGTGCGGATCACGTTTACTGAGGTGACAGGCCTGCGGTCGGCATTTTTAATGCCTCCGGTCCGCGCGCAGGGAACGCCGGGGGAGGGGCGCGCGGCCTGGGGAGGGAGGGGCCGTGCCCGCAGATCTGGAGCGGGGAGATCACACGCTGTTGACGTCGCCGCCGCTGGCCTCGCGGACCGAGGAGCGGAACTGGCGGACGGTCGACATCGACGTGGTCCCGACGGAAGAGGTCCTGCGGCTGCTGAACGCCGAGGACGCCACGGTGGCCGGGGCGGTGGCGTCGGCGCTGCCCGCGCTGGCCACGGTGGTGGACCGGGTCGTGGAACGCCTCGCGGGAGGCGGGCAGGTGCACTACTTCGGTGCCGGGACATCGGGCCGGATGGGCGTTCTGGACTCGGCCGAGGTCATCCCGACCTTCGGCCTCGAGCCCGGGATCTTCATCGCCCACCAGGCAGGCGGCGACCAGGCGCTGGGCACCGCCGTCGAGGGCGCCGAGGACGACGAGGCGCTCGGCGTCAGCGATGCCGCCGAGCTGTCGGCGGCCGACGTCGCGGTGGGCATCACGGCCAGCGGCCGCACGCCGTACGTGGCCGGGGCGCTCCGGACGGCCAGGTCGGCCGGGGCCCTCACCGTGCTGGTCACCAGCAACCCGGCCGCCCCGCTGGCCGACCTGGCCCAGCACGGCGTGGTCGTGGACACCGGGCCCGAGGCCATCGCGGGCTCGACCAGGCTGAAGGCGGCGACGGCCCAGAAGATGGTGCTCAACGCGCTGTCCACGGCGGCCATGGTGCGGCTCGGGCGGACGTACTCCAACCTGATGGCCAGCATGTCGGGGATCAACGCCAAGCTGCGCCAGCGGCAGCTGATGATCCTGCGGGAGGCTTCCGGCGTCCGGGACGACGAGGTCTGCCGGGCCGCGCTGGAGCGATGCGGCGGGGACCTGCGGCTGGCGCTGATGTGCCTGCTGAGCGGGCTGGAACCGGAGGCGGCCGGGAATGCGCTGGCCGATGCCGGGGGGAGTGTGCGCGGGGCGCTGTCCCGGCTCGGCCTGGCGGGGCGGGCATGAGCAGCCGGGTGCTCGGCCTGGACATAGGGGGGACCGGAAGCCGGGCCCAGCTGTGCGAGGGCGCGGACGTGGTGGCCGAGAGCAGGGCGGCCAGCGCCAGCGTGGTCGCGGTCGGGGCGGCGGGCGCCCGCGCGGCGCTGGCGAACCTGCTCGGGCAGCTGCCCCTGGGGCAGGAGCCCGGCCTGGACGCGATCTGCGTCGGCTCGGCGGGCGCCAGCGTGCCGGCCACCCGGAGGTTTCTCACCAAGCACCTCGGGCCGCTGACCAGGTCCGGGCAAGTGATCATCGTCAAGGACGCGATGCTCGTCTTGCCCGCGGCGGGCCTCGCCGCCGGGATAGCGCTGATCGGCGGCACCGGCTCGGTCGCCTTCGGCAGCTACCAGGGCCGCGACGTGCAGTCGGGGGGCTGGGGATACCTCCTCGGCGACGAGGGCGGCGGGTACTGGATGGTGCGCACCGCGGTGCGCATGCTGCTGGACCGGCGCGACCGCGGCGCTCCCCTGGGCGAGCTCGGCGACCGCCTGCTGAAGGCCACCGGAGCGGAGCACATCGGCGCGCTGCACGAGCTCTTCTACGCCCGGACGCACCCGCGGTACTGGGCCAGCTACGCGCCGATGGTCCTGGGCAGCGCCGATCCGGCCGCGGCCGCCATCATGGCGGCCGCGGCGGCCGCCCTGGCCGCCCTGGCCGTGTCGGCCGCCGAACGGCTCGGCGCGCCGCCGAGTCTTCCCGTGGTGTTGTCCGGCGGCCTGTTCCGCCATGCCAGGCTGGAGAGCACGGTCCGGGTCGCGATCGAGGACGCCCGGCCGGGCAGCGACGTGCGGATCCTCGCCCGGCAGGCGGTGACCGGGGCGGTCCGGCTGGCCCTGGCCGCCGCCCGGCCCGCCTCCTGCGGCCCGGCTACGATGCTTCGCCATGACGAGTGACGCGCCGCCGCGGCAGGCGGTGATCCTGGCCGGAGGGCAGGGATCGCGGCTGCGGCCGCACACCGACACCCGGCCCAAGGCGATGATCGAGATCGCCGGGCGGTGCATCGTCGACCACCAGATCGCGTGGCTGGCCGAGTCGGGCGTGACCGACGTGATCGTCTCCGCCTGCCACCTGCACGAGGTGCTCACCGGGCACCTGACGTCGAACCCGCAGCCGGTGCGGGTGGCCGTGGTGGTCGAGGAAGAGCCGCTCGGCCGGGGCGGCGCGCTGAGGTACGCGGGCCAGCACCTGCCGAACCCGGGGGAACGGTGGTATGCGCTCAACGGCGACATCTGGACCAGGTTCTCGCTCCGGGCCATGGCCGACTACCACGCCGAACGGCAGGCCCTGGCCACCATCGCGCTGGCCAGGCCCAGGATCCCGTGGGGAGCGGTCGAGCTCGACGAACTGGGCCGGATCACCGACTTCATCGAGGCCCCGCCCTCGCCGTTCCCGGTCAACGGCGGGATCTACGTCTTCGAAAGCGAGATCCTCGGCCTGCTCCCCGAGGTGGGCGATCACGAGCGCAGCACGTTCCCGCAGCTGGCACGGGAGCGGCGGCTGGCCGGCTTCCCCATCGACGGCTACTGGCGCGCGATCGACACCGCCAAGGACATCCGCGAAGCCACGGCCGAGCTGCTGTCCGCCGCGGAGCCGCCGCGCTGACCGGGGTTGGCGCCGTGACCGCTGGCCCCGCTGGCCCCGCCGCTGGCCCCGCTGATCCCGGCACCTGCGCGGCCTCCGCTGCCGGGCTGATCGACCGCGCCGTGCGTGCCGGGGTCGTGCCCGGCGCGGTGCTCGCCGCCGGGCGGCGGGACGCGAGGCCGC
>JASHUI010000821.1:0-9320 GCA_030040095.1 Streptosporangiaceae bacterium
CCGACCCTGGTCCGCGGGCGGGTGACGGACCTGGCCGGACAACCGCTGGACGGCGCCACCCTGGATGTCTGGCAGAGCAACTGCCACGGGCTCTACGACACCCAGGATCCCGACCAGCCCCCGTTCAACCTCCGCGGCATCTTCACCACCGGGGCGGACGGCCGGTTCGAGTTCCGGACCGCCCGCCCGGCCAGCTACCCGATCCCGACCGACGGGCCGGTAGGCAACCTGCTGCGCGCGGCCGGCCGCAACCACTGGCGTGCCGCCCACATCCACGCGATCGTCTCCGCTCCCGGCTGCCGGGCGGTGACCACGCACATCTTCGACGCGCAGAACCCCTACCTCGAAACCGACGCGGTGTTCGGCGTCAAGGACTCTCTGGTTCGCCCGTTCCGGCCGGCCGGGCCCGGCGATCCTGCCGACGTCAGCTACATGGTCGACATGGATTTCACGCTGGCCCGCCTGACCCCGCCCGCATGAACCGCAGCCCCGCGGCGACCCGCCAAGCTGGCTGGTCAGGAAGGCCTCAGGGATCATCCAGGCGACGCACAGATCGGGTTCTTAGGCTCGGGACCCGACGAGGCAAGCCAAGTGGAAGGATTACCGAACGTGCGTGAGAACGTGACGATCTCGTACCGGGGAGCCGGGTACGAAATCGGGCGAGGCGAGCACTTCTACGGGATCTGGGCTGCCTCGTCGTCGCAGCCACAGCCGCTGGAGTGGTGGCCTGCCACGCCCGAGGGCTGGGCGGCGGCGTGGGCCAGGTTCACGTCGATCGAGACGCCCGGGACGATTGTGCCGGTCGGCCAGTCCGCCGCGCCCGTTCAGGCCCCGGCCGGGCCCGCGGCCGGCCCGGGCCAGGCCGGGCCGTCTTCGGGCGACGTGATCTCTTCCGGACCGGCCGGCGGCGGACCGCTGTCCGGCCGTCATCTCGGCACGCTGATCGCGATAGCCCTGCTCGCCGTCGGCGTCGTGCTCGGCATCGCCGGGCTCTTCCCCAGCTACCTGGGCGGGGCCAGCCTGGCCGGGCAGCCGGACGAGCTTGCGCCGCACCTGATCTACCTCGCCGCCTGGGCAGCGAGCGCGGTGCTCATCTTCCTCGGCGGCACCCGGCGCGGGGTCGGCACTCTGCTCGCGGTCGGCGTGAGCGCCGTCACGTTCGGCTTCTTCTTTGCCGACGCCGGCACCGCGATGGCCGGCGGGGCCAGCGTGATGGGGGCCGGCCTGGTGCTCGGGCTGGTCAGCTGGGCGTGCGCCGCCGCGGGTTCGGCCGTGGCGTTCCTGGCCCGGCCGGCCGGCGGGTTCGGCAGGCCGCACAGCGACGACATGGGCCCGGTCGTGATGCTGATGCTGGCCGCGATCGGCACGGCGGCCGCGTTCGCGCCGTCCTGGGACAGCTTCACCCTGCGGAGCGCGGCCGGGGCGACCCAGACCCTGACCGAGGGCAACGCGTTCGCCAACCCCGCGCAGGTGATCGTCGGCAACGTGCTGGTGATGGTCGCACTGGTCGCCGTCGTGGCCGCGGCCGCGCTGTGGCGGCCGACCCGGCTGGGCGCCGCGCTGCTCGCCGGGGCCATTATCCCCATGGCCGCGGAGGCGATCTCGGCCCTGGTGCAGATCGGCGAGGCCGTGTCGCCGGCCCAGTTCGGCATCTCGGCGGGCCAGGCCAGCCAGATCGGGCTCACGATCAGCTCCGGCTTCACCGCCGCGTTCTGGATCTACTGCGCGTTCCTGGTCGCGCTGATCGCGTCGTTCGCCTGGATGCTCATCCCGCCGCACGGCGCCGTCAGGCAGCCGCCGTACGTGCCGCATGGGCCGTCGGCCGGCCCGTCGGACGCCCTCCCGCCCGAGACCGTCGTCACCGGCGGGACCGTCGACAGCGCCGAGACCGTCGACGGCGACGAGACCGTCGACAGCGCCGAGACCGTCGAGGCCACAAGCGTCCGGCCGCCGACGCCTTAACCTCGCGGTCGGGGCCCGCGAGGCCTCCGTGGGGGCCTTCGCCGGGTCTCGGTCGGGCCCGCGGCAGGCCTCCACTGGGCCTCTACTGGGCCTGCGGGCGGGCCGCCGCCGGGCCTCGATCACGCCGCCGGCGGGTCGCCGGCGGACCGCCCCTCGCTCATGGGAGGATGCTCCGGCACGCTCTTTGCGCTGGTCGGCCTGCTCACATGATGCTGCCGGCCAGCGGGCTGCTGGTCGTGCCCAGCGTGCGCAACCTCACGGGGACTTCCTACGTCTATAGCCGACATATGGTGTAACCACAGATCCGTCCGGGCTGATCACAATGAGTGGCGGAACCGGGGACTGGCGGGACGAAGGCGGTGGGCAGATGGCACGGCGGATATTCGGGCGGACGCTTCGGGCCGGGCGGAGAGCGAGCGTGATCAGCGTCGCGGCGATCCTGATCGGCGGGGTCACGGCCGTGCTGGCCGCGGCCCCCGCCTGGGCGGGGGACAAGCCGCACGGCTTCTGGTACGGGACCGACAGCCGCACGGTCGCGATCACCGGGTCCGCGCCTTACGCCGAGCCGGTGATCGGCGGAGCTTACGGCGGGTACATCGGGATGACCGGCAACTGGGCGAACCTAGAGGACTGCCACAAGATCGTCGTCTGGTCCGCGACGAACGCGGCGCAGGCCAACGCCGACTACGCCCTGCACCAGGGCATCGGCACCGGGGTGTACTACTTCATGGGCGGGCCCGGGGTCGACCCGCACTACAACGGCACCACCGCAGAGGCTTACGACTGGGGCGAGCTGCAGGCCGGCCGGGCCCTGGCCGACGCCGCGAAGCTGCACGTGACCTACCCGGTGATCTGGGCGGACATCGAACTGCCCGGGGGGCCGTCCGACTACACCCCGGCGGCGGACAACGGCTGGAATAGCGTGTACACCTCGCCGTGCAGCACCGTGGTCAAGTCCAACGGCGTCCCGGCCAGCGTCGACCGGGCCGACTTCAACGGGTTCGCCGCCTACGTGACCGCGCACTCCTCCTACAAGGTCGGCGTGTACTCGGCCCCCGACATCTGGGCCTCGATCTTCGGCACCGGGACGGCCGCGTCGATACCGAACACCTACGAGTGGACGTACGAGTCGTTCACCGCCAGCCTGGCCCACCCGCCGGCCGGGTGGTGCCTGACCGGCAGCGCGTCGTCGACCTGCGCGCAGTTCTTCGGCGGGGTCACCAGCGCTTCCAAGTACGCGCTCGCGTGGCAGTGGTCGGGCGGCGGCGGCAGCGACAACGGCGTCGGGGACTTCGACCAGATAGACGGCAACCGGACGCCGTAGCCGGTCAGGTCGCCGGCCCGGAGGTCCAGGTCCACGTAGAGCAGCCCGGGCCCGTGGGCAGGCGCTCCATGCCCCCATGAAAGTCCTATTTACGATTTGATAATTCTTTTGGTCTTCTTGACATACCTATCTGATCTCAATCAGGCTTAGCGCGGATATATCCCTCCGGCCCGACGTTGCGGGCGGTTGGCCCGTAACCGACGGTTGCTCGCTCCTCGCTTGCCTGGCGCCGGCTCGAGCATCGGCTGCCAGCGTCGGCTGCCGGGCCGGACGCTGGCACGACCGTCATGAAGGCCAAGGAGGGCTTGCATGAGATTGACCCACCGTCCGATGCGCGCTGGCCTGATCGCCGTTCTCGGACTGGCGATGAGCGCAATGACGGGCGCGTTTGCGACCTCGGCGCTGGCCTCGCCGACGGCTGCCGCGCCTCGCTTCGTGGCGCTCAGCGGCAGCGCGACCGCGACCACCTACGCCGCCACCGGGAGCTACAGCAGCTCGCGGATGTCGATCGAGGTGGCGCTGGCCCCGCGCCATAACGCCGCGCTGAACGCGCTGCTGCGCGCCCTCTACACCAAGGGCAACCGCAAGTACCATCATTGGCTGGCGAAGGGACAGTTCGACGCCTTCTTCGCGCCCGCCGCGGCCACGCGCTCGGCGGTCGGCCGTTACCTGACCCAGAGCGGGCTGAAGCTCGAGGCCTCCTCCTCGCCGTTCCTGGTGCGCGCGGTGGGCTCGAGCCAGCAGGTTTCCGCGGCCTTCCAGACCACGCTGCGCACGTACAAGGGCGCGGGCGGCGCGGCGTTCTTCGCCAACTCCAGCGCGGTGCGGGTGCCGGCCACGCTGGCGTCCGGAGTGCTCGGCGTGATCGGGCTGGCCAACACGGCGCGCGCGCACGACATGGTGCTGCCGGCCAAGCCGTCGGCGGGCTCGGCCAAGCGCTCGGCGTCCAACGCGAGCTGCGAGACCGCCTACCCGACGGTGGACCAGCTGGTCGGCCTCTACGTCAACGGCGTCAACTTCCCCAGCGGCTATGGCGGCGGTCCCGGCTGCAGCGGCCTGACCCCGTCGCAGACCAACTCGCTCTACGACGCCCCGAACGCCGGCGCGCGAGGCAAGGGGGCAGGCGTTACGACGGCCGTGTTCGAGCTGTCCGCCTACCTGCCGTCCGACATCCTCACCTGGGCGCACAACTACTACGGGCCGCACTTCACCCCGCCGCTGCAGAACGTCACCGTGGACGGCGGCCCGCTGAACCCGATCTGCCCGGTCGGGGACTCCTGCCCGCCGTCGATCGAGGGCTACGCCGGTGACATCGAGGTCGACGCCGACATCGAGCAGCAGCTGGCCATCGCGCCCGACGTCAGCCACATCATCGTCTACAACGCACCCAACGACGAGACCGGCCAGACCGAGCTCGACGAGTACACCAGGATCGCCAACGATGACGTGGCGTCCACGATCAGCACGAGCTGGGGCGAGTGCGAGGCGGCGCTCGGCCCGGCCATGGCCCAGGCCGAGAACGTGGCCTTCGAGCAGATGGCCACGCAGGGCCAGACCATCTTCGCGGCGGCCGGCGACGACGGCGCGTTCGACTGCCTCGACGCCACGGGCACGACCGGTGCCGCGGTCGACGACCCGGCGTCGCAGCCCTGGGTGACCGGCGCGGGCGGCACGTCGTGGCAGAACTTCAACCCCGACAGCCAGGCCAACCCGGCCTACCCGGCGGGCGTGGAAAGCGTCTGGAACGTCGACAGCCTCTGCAACACCAGCAGCGACAGCGAGGGCACCGGCCAGACCGGCCTGTTCTGGTGCAACACCACCGGCGCGGGCGGCGGCGGTACCAGCTCGTTCTGGGGTCGCCCGTTCTACCAGCGGGGTCCGGGCGTCAACAACCCGTTCACCACGTTCGGCAACGGCTCGACCCAGTGCGCGCTGGCCGCCAACGGCACGCCGTGCCGCGAGGTGCCCGACATCTCGGCCAACGCGGACCAGTTCACGCCGTACAGCGAATACTGCACCGGCAGCGCGGCCACGCCGAACAGCGTGTGCGCGCAGCTCGGCAGCATCGAGACGGTGCCGGGCTGGTTCGGTGTCGGCGGGACCAGCCTGTCGTCGCCTCTGTGGGGCGGCATCGCGGCCGACCGCGACAGCTACCAGGGCGCCCGCAGCGGGAGCTTCGGTCCGCTGCTGTACCAGCTGTACAACAGCGACCCGTGGCTGTACTTCCACGACATCACCGGCTTCGGCCAGTCCACCCTCAACAACGGCCTGTTCCCGACCACGCCGGGATATGACCTGGCCACCGGGATCGGCACGCCGAAGATGGCGGCGCTGATCACCGGATCCTGAGGCCCGGTCCGCGCCGGGGGGAACGGGCCCGTCCCGCCCCCCCGGCGCGTACCTGAATTGATCACGCCTCCCCGGCGGCGGGGCCGGAGAGGGATACTGTTGATCGGTGTCCGCGACCAGAAACGGGGCGGCCGATACCGAAGATCCGGGGGTGCCGGCCGGAGAGTACGGATTCGTGGTGGCCGCCAGCAGGCTGCCTGTGGACCGGGTCGATGAGCCCGGCGGTGAGACCGACTGGCGACGCAGCCCGGGAGGCCTGGTCACCGCGCTCGAACCGGTCATGCGCGACGCGAACGGAGCGTGGGTCGGCTGGCCCGGCTCGGCGGGCCAGCCGCCGAAGCCGTTTGACGCCGACGGCATGCACCTGGTCAGCGTCGGACTGTCCGAAGACGAGGTCAGGGACTTCTACGAGGGCTTCTGCAACGCAACCCTGTGGCCCCTTTATCACGACGTCATCGTGCCGCCGGTGTTCCGCCGCCCGTGGTGGGAGTCCTACGTCACGGTCAACCGGCGGTTCGCGCGGGCCGTGGCCGAGCAGGCAGCCGTCGGCGCGACCGTGTGGGTGAACGACTACCAGCTTCAGCTGGTCCCCGGAATGCTCCGGGCGATGCGCGGCGACGTTCGCATCGGCTTCTTCAACCACATACCGTTCCCCGGCTACGAGATCTTCGCCCAGCTTCCCTGGCGCCGGCAGATCGTCCAAGGGCTGCTCGGCGCGGACCTGCTCGGGTTCCAGCGGCACGGCGACACCGCGAACTTCCTGCGGGCCTGCCGCCGGGCCAGCGGCAAGGGCACGCGCGGGTCGCTCATCCAGGTCCCAGAGCCCGCCGGCACCCGGATCGTGAGAGTCGGATCGTTCCCGGTCTCGATCGACTTCTCGGCCTTCGCTGAGCTGGCCGCCCGCCAGGACGTGCGGGCCCGGGCCCGGGAGATCCGGCAGGCGGTGGGAAACCCTGACGTCGTCCTGCTCGGGGTCGATCGCCTCGACTACACCAAGGGGATACTGCACCGCCTCAACGCCTACGGCGAGCTGCTCGACGAGGGCCGGCTGAGCTCGCCCGGGACGGTGTTCATCCTGGTGGCGAGCCCGAGCCGGGAGCGGGTCGAGCACTACCGGGTGCTGCGCGACGAGGTCGAGGTCACGGTGGGCCGGATCAACGGGCAGCACGGCGAGCTGGGCAGCCCTCCGGTGCACTACCTGCACCAGTCCTACCCGCGGGAGGAGATGGCCGCGCTGTACCTCGCCGCCGACGTCATGCTGGTGACCTCGCTGCGCGACGGCATGAACCTGGTGGCCAAGGAGTTCGTGGCGGCCCGCACCGACGAGCAGGGCGCGCTGGTGCTGAGCGAGTTCACCGGCGCGTCGGACGAGCTGGCCGGGGCGTTCCTGGTCAACCCGCACGACATCGAGGGGCTCAAGGACGCGATCGTGCGCGCGGCCACGATCTCGCCCCAGGAGGCGCGGCGGCGGATGCGTTCGATGCGGCGGCGGGTGCGGGAGAACGACGTGGCCCACTGGGCGCAGACCTTCCTCGCTGCGCTGAAAGGGGCACCGGACCTGCATGATCAAGCCATGATCAAGCCGTAATGACCTGAACGGTCCGTCTCACGGGCTCGCGCCCCGCAAGGCAACTCTGGCACCCGCGGGGCGCCGCTCACGGCCGCTCACGCGCCGCTGACCGGCGTCGGCCCGGCGAACACCTCCTCGGCGTCGTGGCCGTAAATCCAGGCGTTGTGGGCGAGCGGGTCCTCGCCGGCCAGCGCGGCGTCCCTGGCCTGCTGGTCGGGGCCGTCGGGCAGGTGGTTGACGTGCAGCCGGGCATGGCTGACGATCTGCAGCCGGGTGGTCCGCGGCCTGCGCAGCGCCTCGTACCGGCGCAGCGCGGCCGCCGGGTCGGCGACGCCCTCGGCCAGGCAGCCGGCCAGCACCGCCCCGTCCTCGATGGCCTGGGCCGCGCCCTGCGCGAAGAACGGGAACATCGGGTGGGCAGCGTCGCCGGCCACCGTGACCGGCCCGTCGGTCCAGCGGGGGAGAGGGTCGCGGTCCAGCAGCGCCCACCGGCCGGTCCGGTCCGCCGCGTCCAGCAGGCCGGCCAGCTTGGCGTCCCAGCCCGCGAACTCCGCGCGCAGGTCGTCGACGCTGCCCTCGGCGGTCCACGACTCGACCCGCCAGTCGTGCGCCGGGGCGAAGGCGACGAGGTTGACCAGCCGCCCGGCCGAGATCGGATAGTGGACGACGTGGTGGTCCGGCCCGAGCCACAGCGTCTGGGCCGGCCGCAGCGCGAACCGGGGCGCCCGGTCGGCCGGGATCAGGCAGCGGTAGGCGCAGACCCCCGAGAACGCGGTCGGCGCGGCGGCGAACAGTGCCCCGCGCACGACGGAGTGCGTGCCGTCGGCGCCGATCACCACGTCGGCCGCGGCGGTCGAGCCGTCGGCGAAGGCCAGCTCCACGTGGCCAGGCCGGCGGCGGACCGCGACGCAGCGCGCGCCCAGGAGCGGGCCCGGATCCGGTACGGCCGACAGCAGGACGTCAAGGAGGTCGGCCCGGTGCGCCGTGTAGCACCGCTCGCCGTACAGCCGCTCGCAGTCGGCGCCCATGCGCTGGGAGAACAGCACCCGGCCGTCCTCCCAGCGGCGGAACTCCCAGCCGGTCTCGAGCGGGACCGCCACCTTCTCGAATTGCTCCATCGCGCCGAGCCTGCGCAGCAGCCGCACGGCGTTGGGCGCCACGACGAGACCCGCTCCGACCTCGCTGATCCGGCCGGCCTGCTCGTAGACGGTCGCCCGCAGGCCGGCCCGGTGCAGGAAACCGGCCGCCGCCAGGCCGGCGATTCCCCCGCCCACGACCGCGATGCGCAGCGTCATACGGGATGGTAACCCGCGCGCCCGGGCGACGCCCGCGGCCTGGATCACGCGCATGCGCCGGCGCCTCTGCCGGGCGGGGCACGCGACGGGGCCGGCCGCGCGAGATCACCGCGCGGCCGCCCAGCGCAGGCTGAACCGGTCGAGCGTGTAGCCGAACGCGTTCACGGTCGGCTGGATGAAGTTGTCCCGGATGGTCTGCTGCGCCTGGCTCTCGGCGGAGGCGATGAGCGGGCGGGTGATTGCCGGGACGCGGGTGGCCTTGTCGAACGCCAGCTGCTGCGCCTCGGCGTAGAGCACCGACTCGGCGAACTGCGGCCGCAGCAGGACGCCGCACCCGAATCCGGGATAGGTCCAGCTGTGCTGGGTCGAGATCGGCTTCGACGGGATGTTGTCAATGGTCACGTCGTGCACCGACTGCGGCAGCTGGGGCGGCGGAAGGACCATGGTCACCGCGACCTGGCCGGGCTCGCCGTTCTGCGGGCGGCTGAGCACCTGCAGCTGATAATGACCGGTGCCCGGTGTCCACCAGGCCGGTCCCGGATTCAGGTCGACGGTCGCCGACGCGTAGCCGACCGCGTAAAAGGTGCTGGCATACCAGCACGGCCAGGGGCCGATGTTCTTGGAAACTTTGTGCGTGAAAACGAAGGTGAAATTCGCCCGGCCGAGGGCGGGCTTGGAAATTCCCTCGATCTGCTGCAGCACCCACGGGCCGAGGTCGGTGTTGGTGGTGGAGCCCGCGCTGATGGTCTGCCACGGCCAGGCCAGCTTGATATGCGGCAGATGCGCGTTGACGCCGACCAGGTGCAGCGCGGCCGACAGT
>JASHUI010000822.1:0-7770 GCA_030040095.1 Streptosporangiaceae bacterium
CGGCCCGGCCCCCGTCGTCCTGGCCCGTCGCCCGGCTCGGCCGGACGCTGGGAAGGCGGGGCGGCGGGTCAAGGGCCGGCCGGCGGCCGGGGGCGGCCGGTCAAAGCCGGGCCCGGGAGTGAGGAAAGTCACTGGTTGATCACAAACCCGCGCTGAGCCGGGCTTTCCCCCGCGCCGGAGCACCGAGCGGAGGCCGCAACCGGCGGAGTCTGTGCGTTATGAATGTTCTTTGGGGTACGGTCCCGGGACTGTCGTTCGTTACCGATGGTTTTGCTCGCTAAGCTGTGCGGGCAAAATCTTCGCTGGGGAGGATTGAATCGCCATGGGTGACGTCGCGGGGATCGAGCGAACCTTGGTTCTGCTCAAGCCCGATGCTGTAACTCGGGGCCTCGTGGGGCGGGTGCTGGCACGCTTCGAGGACGCGCTGCTGAAGATCGTGGCCTGCAAGATGGTCTGGACGGACGCAGAGCTGAACCGCCAGCACTACTTCGATCTCGAGGACAGGTACGGCCCGGAGGTCTACAACGCGGTGGCCGCGTTCATGCAGACCGGCCCGGTCTTCGCGCTGGTGCTCGAGGGGGTCGACGCGGTGGCCATCGTGCGCAAGCTGGTCGGCGCGACCTATCCGGACGAGGCGGCCCCCGGCACGGTCCGCGGCGATTTCGCGCACCAGAGCAAGGCGTACGCCAACGCCAAAGGGCTGCCCGTGGCCAACCTGGTGCACGCCTCCGCCAACCCGGGCGAGGCCAAGCGCGAGATCGACGTCTGGTTCGACCAGAACGAATTGCATGAGTACCGGACCCTGGCCGAGAGGTACGTCTCGTAGTCTGACCTACGTGCGGTACGCCTGATGAACTTTGCGGTTCGCGAGGTTCAAAGCCGCAACCGGCCGATCTGGTGGCGTTTATGCTTCGTCGGGGGCATCCCGGACGACGGTGCACCGCCGGTCGGACGGGACCTCAGCCGGCGTGTGGTCGGTCGGACCGCGCCCGGCGCCGCCACAACCCAAGCGACCTCCGACCTCCGACCTCCGGCCTCCTCGACGAAGGGCATTCATGCCACTGCGCATCACGGTTCTCGGCACGGGCTACCTGGGCGCGACGCATGCCGCGTGCCTCGCCGAGCTCGGATTCCAGGTTCTCGGCGTCGACATCAACGAGTCCCAGGTCAACGCCTTGGCCGACGGCAGCCTGCCGTTCCACGAGCCCGGGCTCGAGCAGTTGCTGCGCAGCGGCCTGGATTCCGGCCGGCTGCGGTTCAGCACCAGTTACCCCGAGGCCGCCGAGTTCGGCGACGTGCACTTCGTCTGCGTGGGCACCCCGCAGCGGGCGGATTCCGGGGCCGCGGACCTGTCCTACCTGCTGGGCTGCGTCGACGCGCTGGCACCGCTGCTGACCCGGCCGTGCCTGGTGGTCGGCAAGTCCACCGTCCCCGTCGGGACCAGCGAGATGGTGAGCGAGCGCCTGGCCCGGCTGGCCCCGGTCGGCCCGGCCGCCGAGGTGGCCTGGAATCCGGAGTTCTTGCGCGAGGGGCACGCCGTCGCGGACACGATGCGGCCGGACCGGATCGTGGTCGGGGTCCGCTCGGCGCAGGCCGAGGCGATCCTGCGCGAGGTGTACGAGGGACCGGTGGCCGCGGGCGTCCCGTTCCTTGTGACCGGCCTGCCAACGGCCGAGCTGGTCAAGGTGGCCGCCAACGCGTTCCTGGCCACCAAGGTCTCGTTCATCAACGCCATGGCCGAGGTGTGCGAGGCGGTCGGGGCCGACATCGTCCCGCTGGCCCAGGCGCTGGCGCACGACGAGCGGATCGGCGGGCGGTTCCTGGTCCCCGGGCTCGGATTCGGCGGCGGCTGCCTGCCCAAGGACATCCGGGCGTTCGGGGCGCGGACCAGGGAGCTGGGCATCAGCTCGGTCGGCTCGCTGCTCGGCGAGGTGGACGCGATCAACCTGCGGCGCCGGGCGCGCATGGTCGACCTGGCGCTCGAGCTGGTCGGCGGGTCGCTGGAGGGCCGCGCGGTCGGCGTGCTCGGCTGCTCGTTCAAGCCGAACTCCGACGACATCAGGGACTCCCCGGCACTGGACGTGGCCGGCACCGTGCACGGTCTCGGCGCACGGGTCACGGTCTACGACCCGGCCGCCATGGACCGGGCCCGGCAGGTCCACCCGGAGCTGGAGTACGCGGGCTCGATGCTGGAGGCCGCGGACGGCGCCGACGTGCTGCTGCTGCTCACCGAGTGGCGTGAGTTCATCGAGGCGGATCCCGAGGTGGTGGGCAAGGTCGTGGCGCAGCGCAACATCGCCGACGGGCGGAGCGCGCTCGACGCCGACCGCTGGTGCACGGCCGGCTGGCGCTACCGGGCACTGGGCCGCCCGGACGCGACCGCCAGCGCGGACAGCGTCACCTTGACCGGCTGAGACCGTGGCCGCCGAGGTTGGGGGAGGTCATCTCCCCGGGCCGGCACCGGCCGGCCCGCACGCCGCCACGCCGTCGGGCAAGCCCAGGGCCAGGTCGCTCGGCATACCGTTCGAGGGGACGCCCGGCCGGTGGAACGCGATCACCGACGTGCCCGGGGTGGAGGTCGGCTACACCACGCTGATCCGCGGCGCGTCCGTGCGCACCGGGGTGACCGCGATCCATCCCCGCGGCGCGGCGGGCGCCGGTGACCCGGTGACGGCCGGCTTCTGCTCCCAGAACGGGAACGGCGAGATGACCGGCCTGTCCTGGATCGGCGAGTCCGGCACGTTCGCCGGGCCGGTGGCCATCACCAACACCCACGCGGTCGGGATCGCGCACGCGGCCACCGTGGCGTGGGCGGTCAGGCACCATCCGCACCTGGCCGACTGCTGGCTGCTGCCGGTCGTGGCGGAGACCTGGGACGGCTACCTCAACGACATCAAGACGCCGAACCTCACCGAGCAGGACTGCCTGGACGCGCTGCAGGGAGCGGCCTCCGGCCCGATCGAGGAGGGCTCGGTCGGCGGCGGCACCGGGATGAACTGCTATCAGTTCAAGGGCGGCAGCGGCACCGCGTCGCGGCAGGTGTGGTTCGCGGGCACGACCTACGCCGTCGGCGTCTTCGTCCAGGCCAACTTCGGGCGCCGGGACGAGCTCACCCTGGCCGGCCTGCCGGTCGGCCGGCTGCTGGCCGATAACAACCCCATGGCCGGGCCGCGGGCCAACCCCGGCGGCGCCGGCTCGGTGATCGCGATCGTCGGCACCGACGCGCCCATGCTCCCGCACCAGTGCGCGGCGCTGGCCCGCCGGGTGACGCTCGGCCTGGCCCGCACCGGCACCACCGGCTCGCACTTCTCCGGCGACCTGTTCCTGGCCTTCTCGACCGGCAACCCGGGAGGGTTCACCCCCAGCGGCGACGTCATGCTGGGCGAGGCGGTCGTGGACTACGACCACCTGCGGTTCGTCCCGTGGGGCTTCATGGACGCGTTCTACGCGGCCGTGGTGCAGTCCACCGAGGAGGCCGTCGTCAACGCGCTGGTCGCCAACGAGGACATGACCGGCCGCGACGGCCACCGCACCCCGGCCCTGCCCCGCGACCGGGTCGCCGAGCTGTTCCGGTCGCGGAGCACGGCCTAGCCGGGCGTACTGACCGCCTGCTGGTCGAGTTGCCGGTTGAGTTACTGGTCGAGCAGGGCGGCGTCGGTTCCGCCCTCCTCGCCCAGGATCGAGCCGATGCGGGCGACCGCGTCGGGGCGCTTGGAGCGCAGCCAGGCCACCACGCCGACGCCGATGAGCAGCCACACGATGGCCAGGTAGGGCGTCCACTTCAGGATGCCAGGCGGGGTCGGGTGCACCGAACCGTAGAGCGCCGCCCCGAACACCACGGCGCCGATCACCGGGACCAGCACGTGCACCAGCGGGTTCCAGCGGCGGGTTTGCCTGGTCCGGTGAAAGAACACGATGCCGCCGATGCAGATCATGATGTACACGACGATGATCAGCAGCGTGCCCGCGGTGGCCCAGAAGTAGTAGTTGCTGAACGGCTGGCCGAACGCGCTGTCCGAGAACGGGTAGCCGACCAGCAGGGCCATGACCGTGGCGACCGCGACCACCGCGAGCGTCGCGTTGACCGGGGTCTTGAACCGCGGGTGGGTGTGCGCGAACTGCCTCGGGAGCACGCCCTCGCGGCCCATCGCGAACAGCGTCCGCGATCCGGCCGTGGCGCACGCCACGCACACGATGAACGCGGCGGCCAGCCCGCCGAGCTCGACCAGCGTGCCCACCCACGGCGTGAGGAACTTGCTGGCGATCGTCTGCAGCGCGACGGGATCGTTGCCCCAGGCCACGCCGTTCTTGACCCCGAAGCCGATCGCCATCGCGTAGGTGGTCCACAGGTAGAAGATGACCGCGAACGCGGTGGCCGCGATGATCGCGATCGGGATGTACCGCCGCGGGTTGGCCGTCTCCTCGCCGAAGTCGGCGGCGGTCTCGAAGCCGATGTAGGAGGTGACGCCGAGGATGATGCCGTAGAACACGCCGTTGAAACCGCCGCTGACGGTGTGCCCGAAGCTGAACGCCGACAGCGCCTGGCCGTGGCTGCCGCCCTTGACGGTCGTGACCAGGTCGACGACCACGATCACGGCCACGGTCACGACGCCGACCACCAGCTGGGTGCGGGTGGTGACCTTGATCCGGACGACGGACAGCAGCACCAGCAGCGCCATGCCCAGGAAGAAGAACAGGATCCACCAGTCGGGATTGAGGCCGAGCAGGTTCGCGGCCAGGTAGCCGACCCCGGACATGGTCATCGGCACGAAGCAGATCATGCCGGCGAAATACAGCCAGCCGGCCATGAAGCCGCCTTCCCGGCCAAGGCTGCGGCTGGCGTAGGTGTAGGCGTACCCGGCCGAGGCCATCCGCCGGGTGAAGCCGATCACCACGAACGCGAGCGCCAGGCAGGCGATGCCGCCGAGCAGGAACGCCAGCGGGGTCGAGCCGCCCGCGACGATCGCCACGCCCGACACGTTGAGCAGCATCGCCATCCCCGGCGCGATCACGGATACCGAGATCGCGATCGCGTCCCAGATCCTGAGCGAGCCGTGCGCCAGCTCGTCCTGGCCGGTGGCGGCCCGCAGGCCGCTTTCCACGTCTGCCATGGGTGGTCCTCTCCCTAACTTCATCTCCGGCGTCATGTCCGGGCTGCCGGATCTGGCTCGGCCATCAGGACGGTGCTGTCGTCCAGGTAGTAGTCGAATGCGAGCGGGGTGCAGTCCCGTTCTTTGATCCAGTTCAAGAACGCGACATGTGCGGGGTGGTCCTGGTAGCGACGCAGCGTCGGCTGGTCAGGGAACTCGGTGTACAGGAGGTAGCTATAGCCGCGGGTGCGCTGCCCGGTGAGATCCGCGCCGAACCGGCACCGGGTCATCAGGCCGATCTCGGCCGGCCAGCTCGCCACCATGGCCCGCATCGCGGCCGCCTCCGGCCCGGACAGCGGCTCCGGGAAGCTGAACAGGACGATGTGCTGCAGGCTCACGCTGGCTCCGCTGGCTGGGGATCAGAAGAACTCGAAGTACTCGCGCATCTCCCAGTCGCTGACCTCCTGCCCCTCGGGCGGCGGGTTCTCCGCCACGGCCGCCCGGTAGCGCGCCAGCTCGGCGCGCTTCATCTGCAGCAGGTAGTCGACCAGGGTGGCGCCGAACGCCTCGCGGTAGAACTTGTCGGCGTCGAGGGCGTCGACCGCGTCAGCGAGCGACGTGGGCAGCATGGGTGCGGCGGCGACGTAGGGATCGGCCTCCACCGGGGGCGGCGGCTCCAGCCCGCGGCGGATTCCGTCCAGGCCGGCCGCGATGTTGGCGGCCAGGTAAAGGTACGGGTTGGCGGCCGGCTCGCCGATCCGCATCTCCACATGGCTGCTGCCGTCGCCCGGCGAGCCCTGGACCCGGACCAGGGCGCCGCGGTTCTCCACCCCCCAGCACACCCGGTCCGGCGCGAACGAGTAGGGCCGGTAGCGCTTGTAGCCGTTCACGGTGGGAGTGGAGAACGGCATCATCGGCAGCGCGTGCTCGAGCAGCCCGGCCACCCACCGCCGGCCCAGCTCGGACAGCGGCGCGTCCGGGCTGGCGAAGGCGTTGCTGCCGTCCTGGCGCGAGATCAGCGACTGGTGCAGGTGCCAGCCCGAGGAGAAGAAGTTCGCCAGCGCGGGCCGGCACATGAAGCTGGCCAGCAGGCCCCGCCGCTGGCAGACCTGCTTGACCGCGGAGCGGAACAGCACCACCGCGTCGGCCGCGGCCAGGCCGCCGATGGGCGCGAAGCTGAACTCCATCTGGCCCGGGCCCCACTCGTCCTCCATGGCGCGGGGCGGCAGGCCGACCTCCCACAGCGCGTCCCTGATCGCCTCCAGCGTGCCGGCCACGCCGTCCAGGCGCACCTCCGAGAGGTACTGGTAGCCGCGCTCGAAGACGCTGACCTCGGGCGGCGGCGGGGTGAACCCGGCGTTCTCCGGCGTGATCCGGTCGGAGTCCAGCTTGACGATGTAGTACTCGATCTCGATGCCGGCCAGGTAGTCGTAACCGGCCTCGGCCAGCTCGCCGAGGACGCGGCGCATCAGCCCGCGGCCGTCGAGCGGCATCGGCTGGCCGGTGCCGAAGTAGACGTCGCAGAGCATCCAGCCGGTCCGGTCCACCCAGGGCAGCACCTGGAACGTGGTCGGGTCGGGCACCAGCACCACGTCGGGGAAGCCGGTGAACTCGTCGATGCCGAACCCGCCGCCCTGCGCGAACGCGGGCACGAACACCTGGTTGCCGGTGTCCAGGCTGTAGATCGCGCCGGAGAAGTCGAGCCCGTTGGTCAGCGAGGCCAGGGCCGCGTCCGCGGACAGCGACTTGCTGCGCGGCATGCCGTGCTGGTCCACGACCACCAGGCGCACGGTGCGCAGGCCGAGTTCCTCGATCCGCGCGGCGACCAGGTCCGCCGCGTTGAGCTGGCGGTCGCTGTACAGGCCGTGCCGGGCGATGAAGCCTGGCTGACCGACACCGGGGCCGAGCCGGCCCACGGGCTCGGGGGAAACAGTGCTCACCTGGTCCACTCCTTGTCAGGTCTGGCCCGCTCCGGCTTGTTCAGCTGGCCCATCTGGTCCAGCAGGGCCGCCGCGTAGTTGTCAGGCTCGGCGTCGGCGAGCGACAGGAAGGTCTCGGTGCGCTGGACGCCGGGAATCTGGAAGATCTTGTTCAGCAGCAGCTCGCGCAGGTGCGCGTGATCCCGCACCCGCAGCCGGACCAGCAGGTCGAAGGCGCCGGTCACCACGCTGGAGTCCTGGGCCTCCGGCAGCGACTTGATCGCGCCCATGATCTGGCTGAGGTCCATGCCGGGGCCCGCGGTCACCGCGAGGTAGACCACGACCGGGTAGCCGAGCGCGGCCCAGTCGACGTCCACCCGGTAGCCGCGGATGGCACCGACGCGCTCCAGCCGGGCCAGCCGGTCGGCGATGGCCGGCGGCGACATCCCGACCGCCCGGGCCAGGGCTCGCTGGGACTGCCGGGCGTCCGTCGCCAGCGCCCGGAGCAGGGTGAGGTCGAGGTCGTCGAGCTCGACCTTCTGCGTGGACGGCGAGGCAACGTCGGCCAGGCGCGCCAGCGGCGCGGCGGTGGGTACCGAGGTGGTTGTCAATTGGCAGACATCTCTGCTAGAGGCTTGATGATCTCGTGTATGATTGCCAGCAGATCCAGGCAAATGTATGCCTTGGTGGCAAGAATTCTTACGTTTGCCAGGGTCCGATGTCAAGACTTCGGGAGGCATTATGACCGTGGCGCCGGAACG
>JASHUI010000008.1:0-3008 GCA_030040095.1 Streptosporangiaceae bacterium
AGGCGCCGCACCGGCACCAGGACCGGGACAAGGACCAGGACAGGCCGCCGCGCCGTCGCCGGCCCCGGCGCCCGGGGTCACCGAGATCCGGCTGCGGGGGGCGGCCGCCCGCACCGCGGCGAACATGACGGCCAGCCTGGACGTGCCCACCGCGACCAGCGTGCGGGCCATCCCGGCCAAGCTGCTGGTCGACAACCGGATAGTGATCAACAACCACCTCGGCCGCGGCCGCGGCGGCAAGGTGTCGTTCACCCACCTGATCGGCTTCGCGATGATCCGGGCGCTGGCCGCGGCCCCGGAGATGAACGATTCCTACGCCGAGGTCGACAGCAAGCCGGTCCTGATCCGGCCCGAGCACGTCAACCTCGGCCTGGCCATCGACGTGCCGAAGAGCGACGGCACCCGGCAGCTGCTCGTGCCCAGCATCAAGGCCGCCGAGCAGATGGACTTCCGGCAGTTCTGGATGGCATACGAGGACGTGGTGCGCCGGGCCCGGACCGGCAAGCTGGCGGTCGAGGACTTCGCCGGCACCACGATCAGCCTGACCAACCCCGGCACGATCGGCACCGAGCACTCCGTGCCGCGGCTGATGCCCGGCCAGGGGTGCATTGTCGGCGTGGGCGCGATGGAGTACCCGGCCGCCTACCAGGGCGCCTCCCCCGAGACGCTGGCCCGGCTGGCGATCAGCAAGACGGTCACGCTCACCTCGACCTACGACCACCGGATCATCCAGGGCGCGCAGTCGGGCGAGTTCCTGCGGATCATCCACGGGCTGCTGCTCGGCGAGCACGAGTTCTACGACGAGATCTTCCAGTCGCTGCGGATCCCGTACGAGCCGGTCCGCTGGGTCCAGGACATCCCGGCCGGCCACGAGGACGACCTGTCCAAGGCCGCGCGGGTGCACGAGCTCATCCACGCCTACCGGGTGCGCGGCCACCTGATGGCCGACACCGACCCGCTGGAGTACCGCCAGCGCAAGCATCCCGACCTGGACATCAACCAGCACGGGCTGACCCTGTGGGACCTGGAGCGGGAGTTCGCGACCGGCGGGTTCGGCGGCAAGCCCCGGATGCAGCTGCGGGAGATACTCGGCGTGCTGCGCGACTCGTACTGCCGCACCGTCGGCATCGAGTACATGCACATGCAGAACCCGGAGGAGCGCGCCTGGATCCAGGCCCGCGTAGAGCGGCCGCACCCGCGGGCCGACCACGACGAGCAGGTGCGGATCCTGTCCCGGCTGAACGTGGCCGAGGCGTTCGAGATGTTCCTGCAGACCAAGTTCGTCGGGCAGCGCCGGTTCTCGCTCGAGGGCGCGGAGTCGCTGATCCCGCTGCTGGACGCGGTGCTCACCGAGGCGGCTCACGAGCAGCTGGACGAGGCCGTCATCGGCATGGCGCACCGGGGCCGGCTCAACGTGCTGGCCAACATCGTGGGCAAGTCCTACGCGCAGATCTTCCAGGAGTTCGAGGGCAACCTCGATCCGGCCACCACCCATGGTTCCGGGGATGTGAAATACCACCTAGGCGCGGAGGGCAAGTACTCGCCCGGCGACGGGTCGCAGATCCGGACCTCGCTGGTGGCCAACCCGAGCCACCTCGAGGCGGTCGACCCAGTGCTCGAGGGCGTGGTCCGGGCCAAGCAGGACGTGATCGACATGGGCGAGCCCGGGTTCACCGTGCTGCCGGTGCTGATCCACGGCGACGCCGCGTTCGCGGGCCAGGGCGTGGTCGCCGAGACGCTCAACCTGTCCCAGCTGCGCGGCTACCGGACCGGGGGCACCGTGCACATCGTGGTGAACAACCAGGTGGGCTTCACCACGTCCCCGGAGTACTCCCGGTCCAGCGTGTACTCGACCGACGTGGCCCGGATGATCCAGGCGCCGATCTTCCATGTCAACGGCGACGACCCCGAGGCGGTCGTGCGGGTCGGCCGGCTCGCCTACGAGTACCGCCAGGCGTTCCGCAAGGACGTGGTCATCGACATGATCTGCTACCGGCGGCGCGGCCACAACGAGGCGGACAACCCGTCGTTCACCCAGCCGCTGATGTACGACCTGATCGACGCCAAGCGGTCGGTCCGCAAGCTCTACACCGAGTCGCTGATCGGGCGGGGCGACATCACCCTGGAAGAGGCGGAGCAGGCGCTGCGGGACTACCAGCAGGAGCTGGAGCGGGCGTTCACCGAGACCCGGGAGGCGGCCGACCGGCCCGCCGAGCCGGGGGCGGTGGTCAGGCCGCAGCCGAGCGCCCTGGAGCCAGCCGACCACGAGCTGACCCCGACGGCGATCACCGCCGAGACGATCAAGCGCATCATCGACACCCAGGTGAACCTGCCCGAGGGCTTCACCCCGCATCCGAGGCTGGTGCCGCAGCTGCACCGGCGGGCGCTGATGGTCGAGCAGGACGAGATCGACTGGGCCACCGGCGAGCTGCTCGCGTTCGGCAGCGTGCTCATCGACGGGCACACGGTGCGGCTGGTCGGCCAGGACACCCGGCGGGGCACGTTCGGCCAGCGGCACGCGGTGCTGGTGGACCGGCACACCGGCGAGGAGTACACGCCGCTGCGCGCGTTCAACTCCCCCACGACCCGGTTCCACGCCTACGACTCGCTGCTGTCGGAGTTCGCCGCGGTCGGCTTCGAGTACGGCTACTCGGTCGCCAGGCCCGACGCCCTGGTCTGCTGGGAGGCGCAGTTCGGCGACTTCGTCAACGGCGCGCAAACGATCATCGACGAGTTCATCAGCGCGGGCGAGCAGAAGTGGGGCCAGCGTTCCAGCGTGGTGCTGCTGCTGCCGCACGGCTACGAGGGCCAGGGGCCCGATCACTCCTCGGCCAGGATCGAGCGGTTCCTGGCGCTGTGCGCGCAGGACAACATGACCGTCGCGGTGCCGACCACCCCGGCTAACTACTTCCACCTGCTGCGCTGGCAGGCCCTGTCCACCCGGGTCAAGCCGCTGATCGTGGCCACCCCCAAGTCGATGCTGCGGCTGAAGGCGGCGACCTCGACCG
>JASHUI010000823.1:0-3928 GCA_030040095.1 Streptosporangiaceae bacterium
AGCACGCGGTCGACGATCTGCTGCGGGCTCTGCCGGGCGATCGGCCGGCCGCAGACCGGGCAGTGCGGCTTGCCGACCCGGGCGTACAGCAGCCTCAGGTAGTCGTACACCTCGGTGATCGTGCCGACCGTCGAGCGCGGGTTGCGCCCCGCGGCCTTCTGGTCGATGGAGACGGCGGGCGACAGCCCGTCGATGAAGTCGACGTCCGGCTTGTCCATCTGGCCGAGGAACTGCCGGGCATACGCGGACAGCGACTCGACGTACCGGCGCTGGCCCTCGGCGAAGATCGTGTCAAAGGCGAGGCTCGACTTCCCGGACCCGGACAGCCCAGTGAAGACAATCAGGGCATCTCTCGGCAGATCGAGCGAGACGTCCTTGAGGTTGTGCTCGCGCGCGCCGCGGACCACCAGACGATCAGCCACTGTGCGCTCAGCTCTCCGGTCTTCGACGTTGCTCTTCAGGGGATTGGGAGGCGCGTCGCCATGGTATCCGGGAGGTCTGACAAAACGAGGCGCTTCCGCGTGCGGCGGACCACCCGGATGGCAACGTCCTGACCCTCCGCCGCATTCCCCGGCTACGCTGGCGCCCGGGATGGCCCTCGCCGGTGATGGCCCCGGCGGGGTCGGCCGGCCAGGATGAGCCTGGACGGCCGGTGCACCAGAGGGCGAGGAGCGCGGTGGACAGCGACCCAACCAGCCTGCGGGGGCGGATCGACGAGGCGACCGCCCTGCTCGAGGCGACCGCCGAGGGGCTCACCGACGACGGGGCGCGAGCGCCGTCGCTGCTGCCCGGCTGGAGCCGGGGCCACGTGCTGACCCACCTGGCCCGCAACGCGGATGGGCTGCGCAACCTCCTGACCTGGGCCAGGACCGGCGTCGAGACGCCGATGTACCCGAGCAGGCAGGCGCGCGACGAGGCGATCGAGGCCGGATCCGGGCGCCCGGCCGTCGAGCTTTCCGCCGACCTGCGCCGGTCCGCGGCCGCGTTCGCCAGGGAGGCGGCCGGCGTTTCGGCCGATTCCTGGAACGCGACGGTGCGTGGCGTGGCAGGGCCCGGCCACCCGGCCTGGGTCGTGCTGTTCCGGCGGCTGAGCGAGGTGCAGATCCACCACGTTGACCTGGGCCTGGCGTACCGGCCTCCGGACTGGCCGGCCAGGTTCGTCGCCGACGGGCTGGAACGGACGGCCGGGCAGTTCGCCGACCGCGACGACGTCCCGGCCTGCGTTGTCGAGGCGGAGGACACGGCGCAGCGTTTCGTGCTCGGCCCGGCTCCCGGCGCCGCCGGGGTGCCGGACGGCGAGGTGACCGTCCGCGGGCCCGGCTGGCTGCTGCTGGCCTGGCTCACCGGCCGGGATCCGGGCACCGGGCTCACGGTCCTGGGCGGGCCGGAGCCGGCCGGCGGCGCCGGCCGGCTGCCACCTAAGCTGCCGAACTGGAGCTGAACGGAGAGACCATGACCTATACAGGCGACGTCAGCGTCGGCGGTCCGGCCGACACCAGGGGGCTTCCCGGCCTCACCATCACCAAGGTCGCGGTCGGCCCCATGGACAACAACGCCTACCTGCTGCGCTGCACGAGCACCGGGGAACTGCTGCTGATCGACGCGGCAAACGAGGCCGACACGCTGCTCCGTCTGGTCGGCGACACTCCGCTGGCCACGATCGTCACCACGCATCGGCACTGGGACCACTGGGCCGCGCTGCAGGCCGTGCAGCAGGCGAGCGGGGCCCGGACCGTGGCCCACCCCGATGACGCGGGCGCGCTGCCGGTGACCGTCACCGAACTGGTCCGCGGCGGCGACACGGTCGGCGTCGGTGACGTCACGCTGTCCGTCATCCACCTGCGCGGGCACACGCCGGGCAGCATCGCGCTCTGCTACGACGCCGGCGGCCGGCTGGCCGACCAGCCGCACCTGTTCACCGGCGACTCCCTGTTCCCCGGCGGGCCTGGCAACACCGAGCACGACCCCAGGCGGTTCGGCCAGCTCATGGACGACCTCGAGGAGCGGGTGTTCGCCGAACTGCCGGACGGCACCTGGGTATACCCCGGGCACGGCAAGGACACCACGATCGGCGCCGAGCGCCCGCACCTGGCGGAATGGCGGGCCCGCGGCTGGTAGCCGCGGGTTCGCCCGCTGACCGCCGCGCCCCGTCCGGCATAACCTGTCGGCCATGGCAGAGCGATGCGATGTTGTCGTCGTGGGCGCCGGGCTGCTCGGCCTGGCCGCCGCCCGGGCGCTGACCCGGCGCGGCCGGGACGTCACCGTGCTCGAGCAGGCCGAGGTCGGCCACGAGGGCAGCGGGTCGAAGGGCAGCTGCCGGATCTTCCGGCTCGGCTACCCGGACGCCGAATACGTGGCGATGGCCCGGGCGGCCCGCGATGTCTGGCGGGCCGTGGAGGACGAGCATGGCGAGCGGCTCCTGCAGCCGACGCCGCACCTGACCTTCGGCACCGACCTGGATGCGGTCAGGCAGGCCATGCTCGCCGCGGGCGCGCCCTGCGAGCTGCTGTCGGCCAGCCAGGCCGCGGACAGGTTCCCGCAGCTGACGACCGGCGGTCCGGCCCTGCTGGAGCCGGACTCGTGCGTGATCCGCGCTGACGCGGCGCTGCGCGCCCTGGCCAAGGACCTGCCCGACCTGCGGGCCGGCGTCACCGTGACCGGCTTGGCCGACGACGGCCGCCAGGTCACGATCCAGACCGCCTCCGGCTGGCTGGCCGCCGCCGTCGTCGTCGTGTGCGCCGGGCCGTGGACCGGCCGGCTGCTCGGCGCCGCCGGGATCTCGGTGCCGTCGGCGCCAACGATGGAGCAGGTCGGCTACCTGGCGGCGCCCGCGGACGGCGCGTCCGGCCTGCCGATCTTCATCGGCCACGGCGGCGACGTCCCCTACGGCCTGCCGGTGCCGGGCGCGCCGCTCTATAAGATCGGCTTCCACCAGAGCGGACCGGCCGTGGACCCGGACCGGCAGCCGCAGCGCCCCGACCCGGACCTGACCGGGCGGCTGGCACGGCTGGCCCGGCGGCACCTGCCCGGCCTCGATCCCGAGGTGGTGCGCACGGAGCGCTGCGTGTACGACAACAGCCCGGACGAGGACTTCATCGTGGACCGGGCCGGGCGCATCGTGATCGGCAGCGGAACCTCGGGGCACGGCTTCAAGTTCGGCCCCCTGCTCGGCGAGTGGCTGGCCGACCTGGCCACCGGCCGCGGCGACGGCCCGCCGCAGGCGCGGTTCTCGCTGGCCAGGTTCGCGGCGGGCGGTCACTGAACCAGCGGCGCCTACCCCGACTCACCGGACCAGCGACGCGTACCCCGACTCAGCGGACCAGCGACGCGTACACGACTCAGCGGACCAGCGACGCGTACACGATCGTGTTGCTGAGGTAGTGGCCGGTCGCCCAGTCGAACGTGCCGCCGCAGGTGATCAGGCGCAACTCCGCGTAGGGCACCGGCCCGTACACCGCCAGCGTCGGGAACCGGGCCTTCAGGTAGGAGCGGACCGACGTCACCCGGAACACGGCGAGCGAGCCGTCGGCCCGCCGGACGTATACCCTGCTGCCCGGGTGCAGCGTGTGCAGCAGGTAGAAGATCCCGATCCCGGTCTGCGAGTCGACGTGCCCCACGATCACGGCGGCACCGATGGCGCCCGGCCGCGCGCTGCCGGTGTACCAGCCGGCCACCGTGGTGATCGAGGGGACCTGCAGCTGCCCGGACGAGGTGAGCCCGAGCCGGACCAGCCGGGTGCGGACCCCGATCGCGGGGATGATCAGGCTGACCGGCCTGGGCACCGGCTTGATCTGCGGCCCCGGGGCGGGCACCTGGCGTCCCCGCGGCACCGCGACGAACGTCGGTTTGCCGGCGGGCGCGGCCGGGCGGCCGGTCTGACCGGCGAGGACCAGCCCGGTCACCCCGGCCGCGGCCACCGCCAGGCCGC
>JASHUI010000824.1:0-3406 GCA_030040095.1 Streptosporangiaceae bacterium
GGCCTCGGCCCCGGGCCGGCGGCCGATCTGCAGCAGCCGCGGCTCGGGTGGCGCGGTCATGCCCTCGACCACGACGTCGGTGACCTCGGGCGCGGCGTCCTTCACCGCCGCGCTGATGGCCAGCTGAACCGTGGCCGCGGAGGAGGGGCAGCCGTGGCAGCTCCCCTCCAGCCGCAGCCGCGCCACCCCGTCGCTGACGCCGAGGTATTCCACGCCGCCCGCGTGCGAGCCCAGGTAGGGCCGGACCCGGTCGAGCGCCCGCTGCACCCGGGCGTCAACGTCCAGCGGATGCAGGTCGTGCAGCAGCAGCAGGCTCTCGATGAGCGGGTCCTCGGCCAGCCGGCCGAGGATCGCGGCACCGGCCGGGCCCTGCTCCCGCAGCGCGGCCACGATGCGGCTCAGCCCGTCTCCGTACAGGCCGACCAGTAGCCGGACCAGCTCGTCGGCGACCCGGGCGGGGTCCTTGGCCGCGCCGGACCGCAGCGCGCCGAGCAGCTCTTCGACCCGGGTGCCGACATCTCGCACGCCGCTCACCGGCTCGCCCATGACATCCCTCCGTCTGCCGGTCACCGTGCTGCCCGGACACGGTGCCGAGCCTGTCCCGCGCGGGCTGAGCCCTCAGGTCGACAACGTCACCGTCATCGGGGAATGCACCTTCTCCAGCATCTTCCCGTTGCCGAGGTACATGTGCACTCCGCATGGCAGGCACGGGTCGAAGCTGCGGACGGCGCGCATGATGTCGATGCCCTTGAACGAATCCGGCGGGTTCTCCTCGAAAATCGGCGTGTTCTGCACCGCGTCCTCGTAGGGCCCGGGAGTGCCGAAGCTGTCCCGGACGCTGGCGTTCCACGGGGTCGGCGGGTACGGGTGGTAGTTCGCGATCTTCCCGTCTCGGATCACCATGTGATGCGAGAGCACGCCGCGCACCGCCTCGGTGAACCCGCAGCTGTTCGCCTCGTCTGGGACGCTGAACGGCTCCCAGGTCTTGGTCCGCCCGGCCCTGATCTCGGCCAGGGCCTTCTCGACGAAGTGCAGCGCGCACGCGGCCGAGTAGGCCTGGAAGTAGGTGCGGGCCCGGTCCCGTTCGATCGCGTTGGACAGCGGCCGCCCGGCGGAGTCCCGCGGGATCTTCCACTCGAACGTGACCTCTGGCTTGGTAACCGTCCGAGGCAGGTTGATCAGCACGCTGCTGCCGGTCGACTTGACGTAGCCGAAGTCCACCAGGCCACCCAGAGCCGTGGCCCAGAGCCGGGCGATCGGCCCGCCGCCGGTGTCCGCGGCCAGGTAGTTGGTGCCGTCGAACCACCGCGGCGACATGACCCAGCTGTACTTGCCATCGAAGTCCCGCTTGGCCGGGCGCGGGATCGTGTGCTGGTTCCACGGATGCCTGCGGTCCACCGGGTTGCCCAGCGGGTCGCGGGTCACGAACATCTCCTGGTCTTCCCAGTCCTCGTAGTAGGAGCTGCCGAGCAGGATGCGGATGCCCAGGTTGATGTCGACCAGGTTGTTGGTCAGCAGCTCGCCGTCCCGGATGACGCCGGGGCTGACGAACATCTTGCGGCCCCAGCTGGTCATGTTCTCGTACTTGAAGTCGCAGAACTCCGGGTCGTTCAGGCTGCCCCAGCACACCAGGTCGGCCCGGCGGCGGCCGACCTCCTCGTAGCCGGGCATGGCCTCGTAGAAGAAGTCGAACAGGTCGTTGTGCATGGGCACGACGCGCTTCATGAACTCGATGTAGCGCATCAGCCGGGTGAGGTAGTCGGTGAACAGCTGCACGGTCGCCGTGGTGCCCACGCCGCCCGGGTACAGCGTGCTCGGGTGCACGTGGCGCCCCTCCATCAGGCAGAACATCTCCCGGGTGGAGCGGCTCACCTGGAGCGCCTCCCGGTAGAACTCGCCCTCGAGCGGGTTCAGCGAGCGCATGATGTCGCCGATGGTCCGGTAGCCGTGATCGGCCGCGTGCGGCGCCTCGGTCTGGTTGGCCCGCTCCAGCACGCCGGGGTTGGTCTCGGCGACCATCCGCTCGCAGAAGTCCACGCCGACCAGGTTCTCCTGGAAGATGTTGTGGTCGAACATGTACTCCGCGGACTCGCCCAGGTTGATGATCCACTCGCCGAGATGCGGCGGCCGGACGCCGTAGGCCATGTTCTGGTTGTAGACCGAGCAGGTCGCGTGGTTGTCACCGCAGATGCCGCAGATCCGGCTGGTGATGAAGTGCGCGTCCCTGGGGTCCTTGCCCTTCATGAAGATGCTGTAGCCGCGGAAGATCGACGACGTGCTGTGGCACTCGACGACCTTCTTCTGCTTGAAGTCAATCTTGGTATAGATGCCGAGGCTGCCCACGATCCGCGTGATCGGGTCCCAGGCCATCTCCACTACGCCGGTGTCTTCGACCGTCGCCATCGTTCCTCCCCTTTCGGTGGTACCCGGGACCGGTTCCCGCTGGAGCTCCGGCCGGCCGGCCTACCAGCTCTTCTGGTAGCCGGTCAGCAGCTCGTCGCCCTTCTTGCGCCACTTCGGCTCCTCGTCGGCGGTCTTCGCCGTGAAGCCGCGCAGCGTGCGGATGACCGTTCCGTAAAGCGTGCTCGCGGTCGCCGACACCTTCGAACCCGGCGGCTCGTCCATGAACGGCATGAACTTGTCCGGGAACCCCGGCATCGTGCACGCGATGCAGATCCCGCCGACGTTCGGGCATCCGCCGACGCCGTTGATCCAGCCGCGCTTGGGCACGTTGCACTTCACCACCGGGCCCCAGCAGCCCAGCTTGACCAGGCACTGGGGCGAGCCGTACTCGGTGGCGAATTCGCCCTGCTCGTAATAGCCGGCCCGGTCGCACCCCTCGTGCACGGTGGCACCGAACAGCCACGTCGGGCGCAGCGCCTCGTCGAGCGGGATCATCGGCGCCTGGCCAGCGACCTGGTACAGCAGGTACAGGATCGTCTCGGACAGGTTGTCGGGGTGGATCGGGCAGCCCGGGACGCAGACGATCGGCAGCCCGGCCTTGGACTTCCACTCCCAGCCGAGGTAGTCGGGCACGCCCATGGCGCCGGTCGGGTTCCCGGCCATCGCGTGGATCCCGCCGTAGGTCGCGCAGGTGCCCACCGCGAGGATCGCGGTCGCCTTCGGTGCCAGCCGGTCGAGCCATTCGCTGGTAGTCATCGGCTGCCCGGTCTCCGGGTTGTTGCCGAAGCCGCACCAGTAACCTTCCTGCTTGATCGCCTCGTTCGGGATGGACCCCTCGACGACTAGGACGAACGGCTCCAGTTCGCCGCGGTCGGCCTTGTGCCACCATGCGATGAAATTGTCGGCGCCCTGTTCCGGGCCGCATTCGAAGTCGATCAGCGGCCAGTGCACCGCGACCTTCGGCAGGCCGGGGAGGGCGCCGAGGACGATCTCCTCGATGCTG
>JASHUI010000825.1:0-11214 GCA_030040095.1 Streptosporangiaceae bacterium
GTCACCGTCGGCGGTTCGATCCCGCCGTGACCACCGGATCAGAGGCCTAGTCAGGCAAATCCGTCCCGTCGCGGGGAGCCAAACAGGTTGCGCTCCCTGCTATGACGGACACCACTGCGCGCCGTCGCGGCCGCGGCGAGGACGCGATCTACTTACGCGGCCTGCCGGGGCGGTCAGAACGCACGCCGCGGCCGTCCGGCTCGCGACGCAGGGAGTTGGGCAGCCGGGGCCGCCGGCCCGGCGGCCCCCAGCCTGAGCGGCGATGTGGTAGCCGCCGGTGCTGCCCTCAGACCCGCGCTGGCCCCGGCGTTTCTATACGTGATCGGGGTCGTAGCCCTTCGCTACGCTGACGACCACCGCCAAAGGCTGCCTCCGCTCATTGCTGTGCCCGCCACAGAACTGACCATGATCATTTGATTAACGCAACGGTCTGCACGGTTATCGATCATGGTGGAGGCAAAGGGTACGAGGTCGCGGCGAGCAAGGGCCGGGCGACCAGGAAAGGAAGCCCGGAATGGGGGCTAGCCAGGGAAGATGGACATTCGGCGGAGTCTGCGGAATAGACGGTCCATGCGCGCTGAAGTAGCGCGGTCTTGTCAGGCCCGAAGTGCGCTGCTATATACGTGTCAGGGTGGGGCCGCCGGGATGGTTCCGGGCGGATAGGGGGGCCATGACATGTCACGTCGCAGCCGTTTCAGCATCCTGGTCGTAGCGGTCCTGGTTGTGGTTGCCGCCGGCGTGGTCGCCGGATGGCAGGCACGGTGGCCGCGCGCGGTTTTCGGCCCCTCGTCGGCTGCCCAGAGCGCGGCTGGGGCTCCGGTCGAGGTGGGAGCCACTTCCGCGACGCCGTATCTCGTGGCGCCGGATGTGTATGTCAGCAACCAGGCGGCGTGGAGAAGCCTTTCGTCAGCGTCGCGGTCGTCGCTGCTGGCGAAGCTGCGCATCAAGGAGCAGCTCTTCCGCGCTGCCGGCAGCAAGGTTTTCCCGCCTGTCTCGTCGTTCACGGTGCGTCCTGCCTCAGCCGTATCGACGGCCAGCACGGCGTCGCTTAACACCCGCAATGTCGTGCTGACGGCTCGGGCTGATAGCGTCCCGGGGCCGACGCAGGCAGATTATGGCGCGACGGCGCTCGGCGACCGGGCACTGGTGGCCGGGCAGGCTACCTATGACCAGCCGCTGGGATGGACACCGTGCGTCAGCGCGCCGACCTCGCTGCCTGACGCCCCGACCGTGGACATATGCGCTGGCCAGATCGTGGGGGCGACGGGCCTTGTTCCGCAGCTGGGCATGACTGCGGCTCTGATCACGGCCAGCGGAGTGGCGGCCAACCGGGCGGAACTGCCGGTCACGGCCACCTACACGAATCAAAGCGGGCAGCAGGCCAAGGTGCTTGTCACCGCGTCGGCCGCGTCTATTTCGGTGAGCTTGCATGCTCAGATCGGTGTCGGATGCGAGCCCTCGCGCCTGGTTTACGTCACCCCGACATCCGGCGACCTGGCCGAAAGCTCGTCGGATTCGCTGATCGAGGACTTGACCGGTTGCTTCGGCACTGCCGGGTCGGCGATCCCGGTCATTGGCGCGGTGCCCAGGGTCGTCAAGCTCCTCTCGCAGGGACGGGACTGGCTGTCAGCATTCTTCGACGCCTACCACAACGTGGCGAATAAGTCGCAGCTAACGGCGTCGCCCGCGCTCGAGGCGTGCGCCAGCGGGCAGACGGTTTCCGACGTGGTGGCGATCATGGCCGACTTCGGGCCGGTCGGCACCCCGACCTGCACCCCGGATCCGCTGCCGGCCTGGACAGGAACGGTGGCGGCGGGCCAGAGCCTTCAGTTCACCGCAGCCCCGGTCGTGGAGGCCTATACCGTCGGGGACGGGTCTGAGATCACCGCCCTGTTCTCCTTCCTGCATCTGCACGTCACGCAGTGCCCGGCCGCCGGACCCTGCCAGGCCGGGTGGTCGGCACCGGCACAGATCGCGACCGGCCCTATCACGTCGGTGTCCTGTGCGGGCCAGTTCTGCGCCGCGGTGGGCGCGACCGGGGCCTACAGCCATCCGGAAGGCTTCGCCCTCACCTACAGCGATGGAGCCTGGTCCAGGCAGGTGCCGCTGGGAACAGGTAACCGTTACACCGTCTCGTGCCCGGCCGCGAACTCCTGCCAGGCAGTCACCGACACCGGATACGCCTACGCCTACCGCAACGGCGTGTGGTCGAAGGCGGCTGACATCTATCCCGCCGCGAACGACGTGCACGCCCAGGTGACCTCGGCCGACTTCATCACAGGCCTGTCGTGCGGCGGTCCTAGCTCTTGCGTTGCGGAAACGGCGGAAGGCAACGCGCTGACCTGGAACGGCGCGGGCTGGTCTGCGCCCGTGACCACCGGGCTGCCCGGCATATCAGCGGCGCCGTCCTTCATCTACTCCATTGCCACGACGGGCCTTTCCTGCCCCACCGTGACGTACTGCCTGACCGCCGCGTCCCTGAGGGACCAGCCGGGGGCCGCCTCATGGGACGGCACGAGCTGGTCACCGGCGCCGGCCCCGCCCGGCGAACTGGCTAACTCGTTCGCCTCCGTGAGCTGCACGAGCGCGCAGTTTTGCATGATCGTCGGGGGCGTGCACGCCACCGGAGACATCTCCGCGACGTGGGACGGCAGCACCTGGTCCGCTCTGGCCAATCCGGCCGCGGCGGGAGCGGCCACCGGGTTCGACCAAGTCTCCTGCTCCAGTCCCGCTCTTTGCGTGGCCTTCGACGCGGGCGCTGGCGTCAATGGCCAGCAAGCCACCACCAGCCGGGGCAGCGGCATCTTCACCTGGGGCAACGGCACCTGGTCAGGTCCCGAAGTCATCGACCCCGACGCGACCTTCACGGCGGTGTCCTGTTCGTCGGCCAGATTCTGCATCGCCGCCGACTCGGCCGGGGACGTCTACTTCTACGCTCCGGGCGCGGCGGCCCCGTCGCCGTCGGCGGCCTCGCCGGCACCCGCGGCCGCTTGCCCAGATTCGGCGCAGCTGACCGCCGCATGGAACGCGGCTCCTGCCACCGCGCAGCAGTCGTGGGCCGCCCCCGGGCTCGACGTCACCGGATTCCAGGGAATCGGCTGCTGGAGTACCTGGGTCATCGCCTCTCCGATCTCCGCCTCGCCCGGCAACGGGATCTTCGTCTTCTCGCAGGCCGGCCAGTTGCACCTGCAACCTGTCTCGGAGCTTGCGCAGTTCCGCAGCGCGGTCTGCTCCTCTTCCACGTCGCCGGCGGCGTGGCGAGGAGAAACGGTGGCCGGCTGTCAGCCTTGAGCGCGGCGACGCGCTCAGTACTGCCCTGGGTGCTGATCAGCCGGCCTGCGGCCTGCGCTCGCGGGGCGGCAGCGGCGCCTGTCATGATGGGCACTGGTAGCCCCGTCGGCTCACGCCGGTCGGCGGAGGAAGGACCGGCGATGACTGCGCCTGACGGCGGCTCGGGAGTGTACGACGATCTCGAGGCCGAACAGGACCGGCTGGACGAGGTGCTCGCCACCCTCGGCCCGGACGGCTGGGGCCGGTCGTCGGCCGCCGGCGGCTGGAGCGTCAGCGACGTGGTCCTGCATCTGGCCCAGACCGAGGAGTTCGTGGTCGCCAGCGTGAAGGGCGATGTGGCGCCGTTCGCCCGCGACGTCGGCCGGGGTGAGGGCGGCTCGGTGGACGAGTTCATCGCGCGCTGGGTCGAGAACGAGCGAAGCACCCCTCCGGACGCGGTGTACCAGCGGTGGCGCACCGCCCGCCACGCCGCGCTCGACGCGCTCCGCGGCTGCCCGCCGGGCACACGGCTGGCGTGGGTGACCAGCCCGCTGTCGCCCGCCACCTTGGCCACCACCCGGCTCGCCGAGCACTGGGCCCACGCGCTGGACATCACCGGGCCGCTGGGGATCGCCTACCCCGACACGGCGCGGCTGCGCCACATCGCGTGGCTGGCCATCCGGACCCTGCCGTACGCGTTCGCGGTGGCTGGCCTGGAGGCACGTCCGGTCCGGTCTGAGCTCACCGGGCCCGGCGGCGAGCGGTGGGAGTTCGGGCCGGCGGACGCCGAGTCGTGTATCACCGGCGCAGCAGGGGTGTTCTGCCGGGTCGCCGCGCGGCGGCTGGCTCCAGGCACCTCCGGCCTGACGGCCACCGGGCCGGACGCGGCCACGGCACTGCGGGTGGTCCGCACCTACGCTGCCTGACCGCGTTGCCCCCGCCCGGCCGCCCCGCCCGGCCTTCATCTTGGAGAGTTACACGCGCTAGTGCCGCTGGCTGGCACATGGCGGATCGGCGACCGCTAGCCGGTTTTATCCCCGCTCAGACGGCCAGGGCCAGGGCGCGTTCGATCCCGACGGCGGATCCGGCGACACACAACCGCGGCGGTGCGGTGCTGCCGGTGCGAAGCCAGTACAGCAGGGCAGCGGCGTGGGTGTAATCCCCGCCGCCGGCGACCTCGGTCCAGCCGCCGGGGCCAGCGCAGTCGAGCTGCCAGGTCAGGCCGCTGTACCCGATCCTGGCCGAGCGGGCATCGGTGAGCGCGGCCAGTCCGGCGTGCTCGCACGCGCGGACCAGGTCACGAACAGGCCCGGCCGCGGAACTTTCGGCGTAGCCGGGTTCATAGCGGCCGGACCGGACCCGGTACTCGATGGCCTCGACGACACCCTGCGGTATCCCGGACAACCCGGCCCGCTCCAGCTCGGGCCGCACCTGGCTGGCCAGCAGGCCCGGGTCAGCCTGCTGCAAAGCGACGCGGGCCGCGGCGGGGTCCAGGAAATCCTGCCGCAGGTCGCGGATGGCCAGCGGCTGGGCGTGCGGGCCGAGCAGGCCGGTCCAGGCCCGCGAGTCGCCCACCCGGACCCGCACCGACGACGCCGGGATCCCGGTCATGCGGCAGACCAGCCGGTGCATCGCGGCCACGGCGTCCAGGCACAGTCCCGTCCCGGGCGCCGCCGCCACCAGGTCGATGTGCGCCTGGGTGAACGCCATCCGCCGCAGCCGGCCCGTGACGGTCTCGGCCCTCAGGCACGGCTGCAGCCCGTGCAGCCCCCGCCCTCCGGCCGGGACGCCGTCCAGCAGCCCGCCGACTCCGGTCAGCAGCGCCGGCCAGTAGCTGCTCTCGGAAAAATACGAAACCACCTGCCCGGACACGACCCGTACGAACTGCGGCAGCACATCGGGGTGCCACGGGCCACCCGGCCCGGCGAAGTCCGGCTGCTCGGCCGTGAACGGCTCGAACAGGGCCGGCTCCAGCTCCCCGGCCGACGGCACCAGGGCCGCCGGATACTGCCCGGGAACGCAGCGGCGCACCATCTCCAGCAGCTCCGCCGACCGGCACGTCCGGCCCGCCTCATCCCACTGCTCCCGGATCAGCGACGCGGTCGGCTCCGGGCACGCACTGATCACACCCTCAGCGTCACGCCTCATCAGCCCGCAGGACACCATTCGCTTACCTTCCGGTCCGCCGCCACCCGGCCGCGTCACCGGCCAGCATCAGGCAGGGAATGCCAACGACTCCTGCCAGGTTCGCGCAGCCGTTCCGCCGACCCAGTTCGCTCAGTGACCGGCGAGCTGCGGCTCATCCGGCGCGATGTCGTCGGCGCGATTGAGCACCCTGTTGAAGACAGTGCCCGGCACGCGAAGCCGGTCGTCACTTTCATACATCTCGGTGAGCCGGGGCTGCGGGAAATCCGGGTCGCGGGTGAGCGCCGCGAGGTGATCGAACAACGCGAGGCTATCGTCATCAACCGGCTCGCCGGGTTCCGTCATCACCCCCCAGCAATCCCAGGGCAGCATCTCCATGTTGTTCAGCGCGGCCACGTCGCGGACAAGGTTGGCGGCGATCCACCAGTCACCGCCCTCCTTCCGGATGCTGAACCCGAAGCTCGCCGGGTCGGCTTCCCCGGCCCGGCACTGCCCCCACGCCTGGCCTGCCACGACGAACCGGTCGCGCGGCACATCCAGGGGATCGAAGTCGATGCCGAACAGACTGCGATGCGTGTCATCGAGCTGCGCGTCGGCCAGTACCCACCGTCCCGCCTCGTTGTTCCAGTACTCACATACCCAGTGGTCCTCGAACATGCCCGAACCGAAATAATTGCCGAACCCGCAGCGCGCCCTGGCGGGCGTGCCCTGGGAGCGAAGCATGGCGACCGTGAGTACCGTTAAGTGCCTGCAGTCTCCGACGAACCGCGCCGCCGGCTCGCGGGCAACGGTCAGCCGGCGACTGTCCTCGGCGATGATGTGGTCCAGCATCTCTTCGACCGGGCGGACGTGTACAGTCGCGCGCCGCTCGTCCGAGAGTTCGAAGCCGTACTGCTGAGTCAGGTGTTCGTAAATGATCAGCCCTTGCGCGACCTTAGTGAGGGCCTTAATGCCAGAGGGCAGGCCGTCGAACAGCGCCTCGTGGCGTCCCGGCGAGGTCATACGACCATACGTCGCGTAGAACGCTTGCATGCTGTACCCCAGGTTGACAGTTACGCAGACGGAAATTGTGACGACGGCCGACAGCTCGCTTAATCGAGAAGTCCCCTCATTGTCGCGGCCATCCAGTACCGCTGCCCAGTATGCGATTCTGGCCGCGAAGATAGCAAGCCTCAGATCCGGACGAACGCCGGACGGTTCAGGCCCGGATCGACCTGTTCAACGCGCCCCTGGCCAGCCACCACGCGAAGGAATGACCGATGCCAGAACGGCGGCTACTTGTGCGCCGGCCCCGGGAGCGCCAACGACGCTCTGCGATCAGCGTTGAGCCAGTGCTCGGGCGGATGCGCGCCCGCGGTGCCGAACGTCATCGCGAACCAGGCGCCCATCGATAGGCCCGCAGGCCGCCCCGCTGATCGTCAAACTGGCGAGCTGTGAGTATTCGCTGCCGGTGCAGGGATGGCGTCACCCGTGCCGAATAGGGGGATGCGAGAATCCCGGGCATGGACTCACAGACCGTCGAGATCATCGGCCGCAACTACCTCGTCTCCATGTTGGTTAGCGATGGGCTCGAAGTAGCCCGGCCCGAACGAGATCGTGGCGTCTATCTCATTGCGTATCTCGACCTAGATGAGGCCGGCCGGTTCGTCGCCTGCCCGGACTGGCGCCGAGTCGTGGCGTCGCGGCGTGTACTCGACCACAAGGCCGTCCCACCGTTTGCAGACGCTGCTGGATCCCTACCGGATGAGGGCTGGAGACTGGCGCCGCAAGGTGCAGGATGCGGGAACAGCCAAGACTCCGTAGACGGTCGGCGCCCGCACTCAGCGCGTGACTGCCGTTGAGTCTGTGCCCGGCTGGGTGATGGCGCGCCAGCAAGCGTCGGCGATCTGGTTGAGCTCTTCTTCAGTCAGCTCGGTCTCGCCGGCTGCGAGCCGCACGGCCGGGCTCAGTCCGAGTTCGTAGATCACCTCCAGTGGCAAAGGCAGCAGCCTGGCGGCGGCATCGGGCATGGCCGCCTGCGCCACCAGCGGGTCGCCGTCGGCGATCGCCGCCTCGTGGGCGGCGCTGCGATAGGGCGAGTGGTCGACTTGCAAGAGGAAGCGGGCGTGATCGGGATTGGCCTTCAGGTGACGGTAGCTGGCCAGCCAGATGCCCCGAAAACGCGTGCCTGCCTGCGCGGCCGGGTCGAGGCCGGCGCTGGCGGCCGCGGTGAGCTTCGCCTTGGTCTCGCAGTAAGCGGCGAGCACCAGTTCATCCTTGGACGCATAGTGGGTGTAGGCGGTACCGGTCGCCACGCCGGCCTCGCTGGCGACGGCGCTCATCGATGCGCCGTGAAAGCCGTTGCGCGCCACCAGGGTGCGCAGCGCGCCGCGCACCGCGGCGGCGCGGTCCACCCGCCGGACCGTCATGCCGCGGCGGCGCGCACGTCGATCACGACTCCGGTCTCGCGCTCGGAGACCGCCCACAGCGCGGCGATCGCCTTGTGCATGCCGGGCGTCCGCACGACCGGCTTGCGCACCGGCGGTCCGCTGTTGACGAACAGCGGGCCGTAGAACTCGCCGCCCCTGGCCGCAGGGTCGGTCGCCGCCCGCAGCTGCGACAGCGCTCCGTCGGCCGCGGACATCCCGGTGTGGCGGGCCAGGAGCTGGAAGAACCGCTGGCTCGTGCCGCCGCCGGTCTGCTGCACGCTGACCGCCTGCAGGTCGGTGTTCGACAGTCCCGGATGCGCGATAAGGCTGGCCGTGCCCGCGTCGGCGCTCTCCAGCTCGCGCTCAAGCCCGAGGCCGAAGTGGAAATTCGCCAGCTTGGCCTGGCCGTAAGCGCGCCACGGCCGGTAGCGGCCGTGAAGGTGCGGGTTGGCCGGGTCGACGGCACGGCCCATGAGATGAGCCGTGCTGGTCACCGTGACGATCCGAGCGCCGCGTGTGCGCAGCAGCGCGGGCAGCAGCAGCCCGGTCAGCGCCCAGTGTCCCAGATGGTCGACTCCGAACTGCATCTCGAAGCCGTCAGCGGTCTTGGCCTCGGGGATCCCCATCACCCCAGCGTTATTGATCAGCAGGTCGATGCTCTTGTGCGCGGCCATGATCTGCTCAGCCGCCTCGCGTACCGACGCCAGCGAGGCGAGGTCCAGCGCCACCAGCTCCAGCGCAGCATCCGGCACGCTGGAGCGGATCTCGTCGATCGCGGACGCGGCCTTCTTCTGGTTGCGTACCGCCATCACGACATGCGCACCTTTCGCCGCCAGCTGCCGCGCGGTCTCCAGCCCGAGCCCGCCGTTGGCCCCGGTCACGACGGCTGTGCGGCCGTGCTGGTCGGGGATGTCTGCTGCGTTCCAGCCCACGATGACCTCTTGAGTGAATGTTCATTCGGAAAGCTTCACCGTACCACGCGGGCGACCCCGCCGGTGCGGGGCTCGGCGGAGTGCCGGGCAGGTGGGCCGCTCAGGCGGCCGGCCCGGTCAACCGACTAGTCCTCCAGCGGTGCCATGCCATGAACCAGATGGTCGCTACCAGCACCACCAGGTAGGCGCCGAGGTAGACGAGCCGCCTTGGATGCGCGCCGAAGTGGAAAATCCCTATGTACAGCAATGTCGCAATCACGATAACCACGAGCAGGACGACCGTGCCGCGCAGGTACGTGGCGAGCGTGGCCATTCCCGGCTGAGTGATCATGGCTAGCACCGACAGGCTGAGCGACAGGTAGAAGACGCCCAGCGCGCCCAGCGTGAACGACGTCAGCGGCTGCGGGAAGTAACGGGCGTCATGCGCCGAAGCCGGACCATAGAGGACGACGGCGGCGATGAACGCCACCACGATCACGAAACCGGCCTGCAGGCCACGCACCAAGCCAGACATCGCGATCCCGCCCGAACGCACCGGCGGCCGGCGGCGGATCCAGTCGGCCAGCCCGGCCGCCGCAGCTATCACCGTCAGGCCGAGCATGATCAGATACGGAACCGTCAGCACCGCGCCCGTGATCAGCTTGTCCTGGTGAACCAGCACGACGACGGTCTCCAGAACGCCGAACAGCCACAGGTAAAGCAGCAAGGAGTAGACGGACGCGAACGTCCAGGTGTGCGAGGCCACGGCCGCAATCCAGGCGTTGCCGAGCAAGTAGCTGCCCAGCGTTATCGCGACGAATGAGGACACCTTCCACGGAAAGTGATGCGCTGACCAAGTCGGGAACACGAACATGACTAAGCCAAGCAGCAGGTAAGCAGCGGCAATGACCCGGGTGAGCCATCGGGATGCCGGTGACAAACCTTCCTCTGCCCGATCCACCGCCATTTCCGTGGCACCTGCCATCGAAATCCCCCTCGGCACCGAGCGTTCCCGCCGTGCGTCGGCCATACGGCTGCCTCATGCAGATTATTCATGGCCGTGCACGTTGTCGGCTAGGTTATTTCAGTGCCCGGTTCGGCGGATGTGACAGTCGAGCCCTGACCGACTGCGGGCCCTTGGGACGATCACACGGCAAGCCGCCCCCGGACCAGGCGGCGAGCCCCGTCACGGCCGGCGCGTGGATCAGGCCACGAGCAGGCCACTGGTGTGCACGCGGGGGCCCGGCGGCCGAAGACGGCGCAGCAACGTGACCCTGGGCCTTCTTGGCAGTACTCGGCGCCGGTCAGGTGCGCTCCCAGTGGGGGGCGCGCCCTCGGTGATCGAGGGGATGGCGGCGAGCCCCGGGTGATGGGATCGATCCATGCCTCACCGGTGAAGGTCTCGGCAGTGCCCTTGGCCGCGGCTACTTGGTGAGAGACGTCGATGTGTGCGTCTGCTCTGCGCGAGAGATCATTTGGGCGCGAGTTCCCCGAAGAAGTAGGACGCTGTGACGCCACCGTCCATGAGGAAGTCGCTCCCGGTGATGAACGCTCCGCCGGGGCCCATGAGGAGCGCGCCGACAGTGCCCACCTCGTCTGGCGTCCCGGCCCGTCCCGCCGGGCATAGTTCGATCATCCGCCGGTAGCCCGCGCCGCGGGGACCGGTCAGTTCGTCCCGGGCGAGCGGGGTGATGATGATGCCCGGGCTGATGGTGTTCACCCGGGCACCGCGCTTACCCCAGCGGACGGCCTCGGCCATCACCCGCAGCGCATTCCCGCGCTTGGCCAGCTGGTAGGCGTGGAGGGAATCGGCGACCTGGCCCGGCTGGAGCATTGGCAGTGCCAGCAGCTCATCGGCTGGCGTGGTGGCGAGGGCCGCGTCCTGCTCGGCGGTGAGGGCAGCAAGCCGGCGGCCGGACTGGGAGGCGATGACGACGGCGGATCCGCCCGGCGCGATGATGTTCCCGAACTCCTCCAGGACCAGAGCTGTCCCGTACAGGTCGACAGCGAGGATGACCTCGGGCGTGGCCTGGCTGGGTGAGACGCCCGCGGCGTGGATCACACCGGTGACGTCGCCGAGCCCGGTGGCGGCCCCGGCGAGTGCCTGCACGGACGCACGGGAGGACACATCGACAGGTGCGGTGCTCACGTCAAAGCCGGCGTCAGCCAGCACCCCGGCCGCCGCATCGGCGTTGCCCTGATGGAGATCGGCGAGCAGGATGTGCTTGCCCGCGCTGACCCGGCGGGCAATTGCCTGGCCGATCTGGCCAGCCCCGATGACAACGATGACCTCGCTCATGCAGGCCTCCTCACTGAGCAGCCTTGATCAGGCGGATAGTCACAGCGTGAGCGGCCGGTCCGGTGACGTGGCCGACGATGGCTGGGCCGTAGCGGTCGTACTTGGCGTGGTAGGCGGAGTCGATGTCTTGGTTTGTCTCCGGTGCCGCGGCCGCGAAATTGACCTCGGCGCCGGCTCCGCC
>JASHUI010000826.1:0-4063 GCA_030040095.1 Streptosporangiaceae bacterium
AATCGAGATCGAGAGCCCAGAGTCCCGGGCGCGGTCCAGCGGCGAAGTACCCCAACGATGGTCGATGACGCGATGCTCGGCATGTGCTTGGGCTGGGTGTGAAGCAGTGCTGGGCCGGCGACTGAGCAGCCGTGGCAGATTAGGGCGTTGTCTGGCACAGGATCTGACTGATGCTGAGGCGCGTTATCATGGGATATCACCTGGAGGCGCCATGACTGACGTGCTGATCCGTGACGTGCCCGACGAGGTGATCGCTGCTATCGACGCCAGTGCGAGTCGCCTGGGTCTTTCACGCAGTGAGTATGTCCGGCGTCGGCTTGCTCAGGACGCTGCCTCCGCCGGTGCGGGGGTCACCACGCAGGACCTGGCCCGGTTCGCTGAGGTGTTCGCTGACCTGGACGATCCAGATGTCATGTCGCGGGCGTGGCGGTGACGGACTGGCTGATCGACAAGTCCGCGTTGGTCCGGCTGGCCGCGAGTCCTGATGCTGAGCAGTGGGCGTCGCGGATCGGGCGGGGGCTTGTCAGGGTTGCGATGGTTACCCGGCTGGAGGTTGGGTACTCGGCCCGGTCAGGCGAGGAACTGCGCGCAGGTCTACAACGGCCGCCGCTTAAAGCGATGCCGGTGGAATACCAGACGCCGGTCATCGAGGACCGCGCCTTTGAGGTTCTCACCCTGCTGGCCGACCGCGGCCAGCACCGGACGCCGTCAATTCCGGACCTGATTATCGCCGCGACTGCCGAACTCGCCGGGCTGACCATCCTGCACCTCGACAAGGACTTCGAGATCATCGCGAGAATTACCGGCCAGCCTCTCGAACGGCTCAGCGTCGGCTGACAAAACGGCTCCAGACTGGGTCAAGCCCAACCTTCTGCAGTCTGCACACGTTCCGCCGTCCGCCTCATTGACCTGATTCACGCCGGGATCAGGTGTGACGGTCTGTCACATGCGGTCAGCGCGCTGAGCCGTTCAGCGCCCGCCAGGCGTCTGCCAGGATCGTCTCCAGATCTGAGCGGCGGGGTCGCCACCCCAGGTCGGTCCGGATACGCGAGCTGTCGGCGCGCAGCTCGTGTGGCTCGTTGGCGGGCGGTCCCCAGCGCACGGGAACCGGACGACCGGTGATTCGCTCGGCGGCCTCGATGACGTCACGCACGCTCACGCCGACGCCGCTCCCGACGTTGTAGATGCGGTGCTCACCGGGCTGGGCCGCGTCGAGCGACGAGGCGTAGGCCTGGGCCAGGTCGCCGACGTGGGTGTACTCGCGGATGGCCGAGCCGTCGCCGTTGACGTTAAGGCAGTCCGCCCGGCCGGCGGCGACCAGGAGCGTCTTGGGGATGATGCGTGAGGTGTCCGCGTCGCCGTGGCCGTCCACCGCGCCGGCCACGTTGAAGGTTCGCAGCGTGACCGCGCCGATCCTTCCTAGCGCGGCTTGATAGCCGATCGCGGCCTCGGCGGCGAGCTTCGAGGCGCCGTAGGGATTGCCCGGCGCCGGTTGATGTACCTCCGTGACGGGCTGTGCTTCCGGGACCCCGTACACCGCGCAGGTGGACGCGAAAACGAGCCGGAGCGTACGGCCGGTTCGCTGTGCTTCGGCGTTCATGGCGTCCAGCACGTTCAGCGTGCCAGTCAGATTGGCCCTGAAATACCGGACAGGTTCCTCGAACGACTGGCGGACAGAAGTGAGCGCCGCGAGGTGACACACCGCGTCGACGCCTTTCACGGCACGTTCGAGCGCTGCCTGGTCGAGGATGTCGCCATTGCGCAGCTCATATGAGCCAGGCTTGGGCGTGCGTGCGAACCCGATGACCGAGTGCCCGGCTATATCGAGCTGCTGGACGACGGCGCGGCCGACGAAGCCGTTAGCACCGGTAACGAGAACGCGCACGTGTTCCGCCTTCACCCCTGGACAGGTGTCCCTTCTGGCCAAGTGATGGAAGCGTCAGCAACTCCCATCGTTCCTGGAGAAGGGGCTCTTCGAAGTTAACCGGGATCGTGTTGTGTCTGGCATCCAGCCCGGCTGCCCGGACGGCGGCCTTCCCGCAGGTAAGCTCCCCGGGCTCTGCGGGCCGCTAGGTCAGGTGTGGATCTTCTGATGCTGAGCCAGCATCTCGACGAACTTCTGGATCCGGCGCGCCCGGGTTTCCGGCTTCTTGGCGTCCTGCACCCGGTAGAGGATCGAGTACCGGTTCTGGCTGTCGAGAGTCGCGAAAAACTCCGCTGCGGCGGGGCTGGCCGCCAGCGCCACCGCGAGGTCTTCGGGCACAGTGGCGGTCCTCGACCCAGCGTAGGCGGCATCCCAGCGGCCGTCCGCCTTTGCGCGCTCGACCTCCGCCATCCCCGGCCCCCGCATTCGCCCCTGCTCCATGAGGGCGCTGGCCTTCTCCCGGTTGACCCTGGACCACTTGCTGCGCGGCGTGCGGGGGGTGAATCGCTGGAGCCAGCAGGAGCCGTCGAACTTGTCCTTCTGGCCGTCGATCCAGCCATAGCACAGTGCTACGTCGAGAGCCTGAGCGTAGTCCAGGCAGTCCGCGCCGCGTCCCTTCTTGCGGAGCTTCAGCCAGATCCCCGGACAGGCGGAATGATGAGCCGCGATCCACTCCTCAAAGGCCGCAGACGACGCGAACTCGATGACCTCTTCCTCGCGAGCCACGCCGTCAGCCAATCACAAGACGCCCGTGGCCGGAGCGTGAGCCGGCCAGGTGCGGGATCACATGCTGGCGGGACGGCAGCCGCAGCCGCTGCCGCGACGTTAAGGGTGTTCACCGTGCGTGAAGCCGCCGGGATCGCGACGGTCTCCCCGGCAGCGGCGAGGGTGGCGCGGGGCAGGCCGCGGCGCTCGTGCCCGAGCGCGAGGGTGGCGGCGCCGCGGAGCGCTGCCCGGCCGTACACGTCGCTGGCCTGCGGGGTGTTCTCCACCGCGATCAGCCGCCCGCCGGCGGGAATCCCGTGCCAGGCACCAAGCAGATCCGCGGCTTGCGCGATCCGCTGTCGGCTGGCCGGGTTCTCCACCCGCCGGCATGCAGCGTCGGGGCTACACGAGCCGTTCCCCGCAGCCGCGGCGATCACCTCGGCGCACGCCTCATGATCACCGGTGCGTACCGTCCGCTCTCCTCGCAGCCCCCGCTCGTGCCGCAGCATGTGATGGCCGATTTCGCGCGCCACGACATGGCCGAGCATGAACCGCCGCAGCGAATCCCCGGCCACTGCACCACCCCGGCCCTGGCGACCCGGCGCCCGCCGACGCGAGCCAGGCACGCTCACGTTGCGGCAACGACGCACCCATCCGCCGGAGCCGACGGCCCCGTCGCCAGCTTAGGCCGCGGCCACCCTCGAGAAGATCAGGGCACCGTCTGCCTGACGTCGGCCTTGTCGGGGCGGCGGTGCAGCATGGCCGCCGGGGTGAGCATGTCCAGGCGTCGCTGCGCGAGATGGCCCAGGACACCCTGGGCGCGTGGGCGGCCGGGTTACGTAAGGTGCTGAACAGCCCCTTCCGCCACCGGGAGATGGCTGGCGGCCGGCAGCCTTGACTCTCACCTTGGGGGAGCCCGCACACTCACTTCGTCGGGTCGAATCGGCCCGGCAACGAGGGAGTCAGCGTGGAAGAGATCAGCATCGGAGAGTTCGCACGACGGTCCCGCCTTTCGCTGAAGGCGCTCCGCCTCTACGACGAACGCGGGGTGCTGGTGCCTTCGCGCGTCGATCAGGCGTCTGGCTATCGCTACTACGACACAGCCCAGCTGGAGGAGGCACGCGTTGTCGTGATGCTGCGCCAGTTGCAGTTGCCGCTCGCGGTGATCAAGGAGCTGCTCGCGTGCGATCCGGCCGATGCGGCGACCCGCATCGCTGAGCATTGGCGCGATGCCGAGACGGCACACGACGCGCGGCGCGAGCTAGCCGACTACCTCGTCAACCTATTGAGCGGAAAGAGGTCCGTCATGTACGAAGTCGCCACGCGGGATATGCCCGAGCGGAGCCTGCTCTGTCTCAAGCGCCACGTCGACGAGCAAAGGGCGTGGGCGTTCGGCAAGGAGTTCATCGCGATCTTGCGCGAGCGCCCGCTCCC
>JASHUI010000827.1:0-6573 GCA_030040095.1 Streptosporangiaceae bacterium
CCGGGTGCGACCCCGTCCCGGCCCAGGCGGGCCCCGGACCCGGAACCGCCGAAGGACCCCAGGCCGACCCGGAATCAGCCGCGGGCGGCGCAAGCCACTGGCCCGGCGACGGCGGGCCGGCGAAAGGCTCGGCCCCCGGTGCTTGCCCTTCCGCCGGGCCGACTTCCGAACCCACGACACCCCTTCCTGGCCCCGAAGCTCCCCGTTTATCTCACGTAGCGTGGCAGACACGCGGTTCATCCGCCCCATGAATCGCCGGGTGGGCCAGGCTACCAGCGGAATCCGGCCACCATGACGTGGCCGTATGCCTCGGCGGCCGGGTCGAAGTAGGACAGGACCAGTTGCGTCCGGGTGCTCAGCTCCGGGTGCCCGATGACCGCGCGGCAGAAGTTGGCGTAGCCGGCCCCGGCCCCGCACGGCACCCTCCCGGACGTGATCCTTGTCCACGGCCCGGCGGGCGACGACGACTCCCGCACCGTGAACGCGCCGCCGATATCGGTCTGCTCGACCAGGATGAACCGGCGCCCGACGGCGGCGAAGTCGGCGACGCTCACCCCGGACGGCTTCGGGCCGGCGATGATCGAGGTCGCGGCGGCGGCATCGGACGCCCACGGGCCCGAAGGTCCGCTGCTCCACCACTGATAGCGGAGCGGGTCGGTCCACGCGGCCGGGCTGGCCGGCACCCGGGCCTGGATCATCGTCCCGGCGCACCGGCCGGCCCGCGGAGCCGTGCACGTGGGACCGAACAGGTACAGGTAGCCGCCGGAGAAGACCGGCGAGCCGAGCGGGGCCGCCGAGGCCGGGGTGGCGAGGCCGTTCCCGGCCAGCACGGTCACGTCGTCGCTCAGCGTCGCGGTGGCCGGGTCGTACTCGGCCAGGCCGAATCCCTCGTGCAGGAAGCCGCCGGACCCGCTCAGGACGCAGTAGCTGTTGAAGGTCACGAGCAGGTCGGGCGTTGACGGGATCCGGGCCACGCCGCTCGCCCAGGACGCGGCGTAGCTGCCGCCTTCGCCGCACGGCAATCCGAACGGGGCGGCCAGGCCGGAGGGCTGTGGCAGGAACGGCGCAGGCGCCCCGCCGGTCGCGCCGGACCCGACGGGTCCGTTCGGGCCGGACCCGTCCGTGGCGGGCGTGCCAACCTCGGTGAGCGGGCCCGGCACCCGCTCGGCCGGGTCCGGGCCGACCACGGCCGGGCCGACCGCCGCCGTCGAACCGGTGATGAACCGCTTCAGCGTCCAGCCGGAGCGGCCGGCGGAGTTCGCCTGGCGGACGTAGACCGGCGTATCGCAGAACAGCCACAGGCTTCGGCCCGGCGACTGCGGCAGCGGCACGCTGTAGCCGCAGTCGCGCGCGATGCTGACCTCACCCGTGAGCTCGATCCCGGACAGGACCGCGGTGGGGGCCAGCGTGCCCGGGGGCGGCGGGGCCCGCAGGGGCGGACTGGGCGTGGCGATCGGCACGGCCAACAGCAGGAGGAGACACACGACCAGGATCAGAAAGCGGCGAAGACGGCGGCCCGCCCGCGTTCGGTCCGGCGCCGTCACGAGCGGCAATTTTAGTTCAGCCGCGCCGGTCCGACCTGTCCGGCATTCCGCCCGGGCCCGCAACCCGCGCCGGAGCGTGTCACGGGGCGGCCGGCGCGATCGGGCGACGGCCGCTGCCGCGCCCGTCCGGCTGATCACGCGGCCGGGCTCGCTCACCCCGTGGTCAGCCGGCCGCCTCGACCAGGTCGCCGTACTCCGCCGGAAGCTGCCCGCTGAGGTGGCCGAACTCCTCCTCACCCAGCTCCTGGCGCAGCACGGTGAGCACCGCTCCGGTACCAGCGCGGGCGTCGTCACCGGTCAGCCCGGTGCGCTCGCTCAGCTGCCGGACGAAGTCGGGGAGCCTGACCGGGCGCGCCTCCTTCCTGTGGCGCGGCCGTGGCTGCACCTGCTCTCCCAGGTCGGGGAGGGCGGCGGCCAGGCGCCTCGCTTCGCCCTCGCTGAGCTGGCCGGTGAGCCCCTCGATCACCGCCCGGCTGACATCCGCCGCTTCCTCGCGTGACAACCTGGTCCGCTCCGCTACCGCACGGAAGAAGCCCTTCCGGTCCATGGCCACGGCCCCTTCGTCGCCTTAGCGGCCAGTATCCTGTGCCACCCGCCCGTCCGGCTCCGGGGGGGTGGCCTGAGCCGGCCTGGCCTTGACGGCGGCAGCGCCGAGGCCCGGGATGCGCGCGGCGCGCCGCAGGACCGGCCACCAGCGCGCCCCGGTCACCACGGCATCCGTTGCCATCCCGCCCACGATCGCGAGCGAGCCGCAGGCAACGCCCGGCAGCGGCGAGAAGCTGAGCGAGGTGCTCAGCGCGATGAGCACGACCACGTCGGCGGCGCTGGCCTGGACAAGACGCCCGGTGGAGCCGTCACAGATCACCAGCCCCCGGGCATAGGAACGCAGCACCGCCAGGGCGGGCCCGGGGATCAGCAGCACGCCCCAGGTGAGGGCGAGGCGGGTTGGGTCCGAGGGCACGCCGATGAAGTCATGGATGTAACCGTGGCCCGCGGGGCTGAGCATCACGGCCGCGAACAGGCCGAGAAACCCGGCGGCGAGCCAGCCGGTCAGCCGTCCCGGCGCCCGGTCGGCCGGGTCGCGCCGCAGCGTGGCGGCGGTGACCGACTCCCAGTCCAGGGTCGGCCCGGTGAACAGGCCCAGCAGCCCGTAGAGGGCCGGCCAGGCGACCAGGGAGGGCACTGGCTCCCTGGAGTGGGTGATCCCCGCGGTGGTGATGAGCGCGGGCACCGTGTTCAGCAGCAGCGAGGAGGAGATCTGGGCGTGCCTGGCGACCAGGCTGCGCACCCCGCCCGCCGGGGCGCTGGGCAGGGCCGGGACCCGGCGGCTGGCGATCGTCAGCACAGTGAACTCGACGAACGCGCCGATGGTGAGCGAGAACCCGCCGCCGAAGGCGCCCGCCGAAGGGTCGGCGGCCACCCAGGCCCAGGCGGCCCCGCCGGAGCAGCAGATGCGCACCATGGTGGCGACGGTGATGGGCCTGGTTCGCTCGGCGAAGATGAGCCGGCCGTGCAGGTAACGCCGGCCGGCGACGGCCACCGACGCCGGGGCGAGCGCGAGCAGGCCGCCGCGGACATCGGTGGACAGCGTGTGGTCCACGTTCATCAGCAGCCGCAGCACCGAGAACGCGGTGGGCGAGAGGGCCAGGAGCAGCAGCACGACGGTGCCCGCGGCGCCCACCGCGAGGCCGTAGCGACCGAGTTGCCGCCCCGCCCTGTGCCCGGCTTCGGCGATCACCAGGGGAGCCATCGCCAGGCCCGGCGTGTTGACGACGACGATGACCGAGATGACGATGCCGAAGGCGGCCAGCGCGTCCGCTCCGTTTCTGGCTCTCGCCACGCTGGCAGCGACCACGGGAATCTCGATGACCAGCACCGAAGATCCCAGCGCGGTGGGCAGCCAGGTCCAGAACACGCGCCAGGAAGAACTCTTGCCGTGAGTGCCGCCAGCTTCCTGGCGCACGTCATTCATCGCCGGCCGGCGGTCCTTCCTGGTACGCCGCGCAGATGCAGCCTTCTTTCCGCTGGTAGTCGGTGAAGGTGAAGGTGAGCGTGTCGGTGTTGATGTAAAGGCTCCGCCCGGCGGTCCGCAGCGGGTGCGCGCCCGAGATCTGGGCGAGTATCTCGTTCACGGCTATCCCGGCGAGCATCGCCACCGTCGCGCCGGTCAGCGCGGCCGTGTGCTCGGGCCGCCGGATGCTCCCCCCGCCGATGCCCACGCACTCCCAGCACGCCGTCTGCCCCGGGATGACCGAGGGCCCGACCCGTGCCCCCTTGTCGGTGGCCCCGATCGACGTCAGCGGGACGCCGGTGCGCAGGCTCGCCTCATTCGACCAGTGCGCCGCCAGCTCCCTGGGCCGGTCATAGGCCTGCACGAAAAAGTCAGCGCCGCGAACCAGCGCCACCAGGTCGTCGGGCGAGCCGATCCGCTGGTTGTAGGAGGTGAACGTGTTCGTCGAATTCTGCTTGTGCATATGCTGCGCCAGCGCTTCCACCTTCACCGATGCCACGTCGCTCTCGTCGAGAGTCGCGTGCGTGGGCAGGTTGTCGACGCTGAAAGTATCGAAGTCGGCCGCCACCAATTCGCCCACGCCGGCCGCGTTGAGCAGCCGCAGCAGCGTGCTGCCGCCGGCGCCGGTACCGATGATCACCACACGGGCGTCGCTGATCCGCCGCTGGCCAGTGAACCCGTCCCAGCCCGGCCGGTCGTAAAGGCGCAGGTAGTTAATCTGACGGCTCCACCGCTCGGCAATCGCGGGGTCGATGGACGGTTCCGCCGCCGCGTCCTCCAGGACGCCGGCCGAGTCGAGCGCGGCCAGCCACGCGTCCGCCTCCGGGTACTTGGCCCGCAGGTCCTCTACCGTATGCTTCCCTTCCAGGTCACAAATGAAGTCGACGGCATCGTCCGCGGCGGGTGCCAGCCGTACCTTCTCGGGCCCGACGCCGATGTACAGGTAGGGTTCGTTCTCCCGCTCGTGCACCCGCAGGAATGGCTTGAGTTGCGGCCGTTCCACAAAGCCTCCCTACCGGATGTGGGGACAGCCGTGGGCGGTCCCCACACCCTCATCTCGAAGTTAGATCTGGCTGACTGCCCATTCCTCCACGAGGCCTTCCTCGCGAACGCGCACAACGGTCATTGTCTCACCTCCTTCTGACCATGCCGACTTTCCTGCCACCTCCCCGGCGGTAAATGGGGCCTGCGGCGTGCTGCCAAAGCCCGGTACGTACCCGCCGCGGCGAAGTGCCAGGTTGGATTAAAGCCGTTCCCATCAGGGCGCCGTGTGCCCGGCCCGCGCGTCCGTGGCCCGACCTCGTGTTCAAAGGCGCGTGCCATTAGTCATCCAGAAGTAAATCGGCGACTGCCAGGTAAGAATGCGGAAATGACCAGACAACAGCGGGAGCTTATCGGGTATGGCACTGCGACTTTAACTCCAGCGTCCGGGACTGACAAGAGGTGCTTCCAAGGTTGTGACCGCTTAACTCCCATGACACCGGAGTGAAAAAACAGCAGCAGAGTTGACTGTGGTGATTACAGCGACGGGCCGCCGATCGGTGCGCGGCCGGCGACGGCGAGTGCTTCAGCTGCCGGTCGCCAGCGACTGGAGTGCCGAAAGGAATGCCTGCCGCGCTGGCGCCGGGCCGCCCCCGTAGTTGACGTGCCCCTTCGCGGTCCACTCGCCCAGCATCGTGCCGGACTGGTCGTCAAAGGTCCAGGTGTGCTCGAGCGTGAAGCAGCGCCAGGCGCCGGACTCGGCGGCGGGGGTGAGGGCAACGAAGTAGGCCTCGGCGGCGTGGCGCGCCTCGGGCATGGTGACGAGGACGACCGGAACCGCGCCGGCGGACGCCAGCCCGGCCTGGAGCCCGTCGTGCGGAAGGCGCTCCTCGGCCGGGAGTCCCTCGCCGACATCCCGCCACCATGTGAGCAGCAACTGGTCCAGCAGGGCCCGGGAGGCAAGCTCCCGGAAATCCACCCGGCCCCGAAGGGCAAGGCCAGGCAGCAGCCGATGCCCGAACGTGTAGTGATGGGGCCGTGGCCGGTCCGACTGGTAAAGCACTCCGTTGACTATAGGGGGTTTCCAATCCCGCGGCTGGCTAATGCCAGGCCACCAGTCATCCCGCGCACCCTGAACCCGGGCCCGGGCATCCCGGCCGCGCCCGCGGGCCGATGGGTGTTCTCGGCCCGCGAAAGGGTGCCGAACGTCCTGCCTGTTTCGGGCCGATCGCCTCGTACTATCCCGAGGCGGCCCGCATAGATGTTGTCTCGGCTACCAGGAACCAGGCTCGCGGCTTCTGGGAGGACGTTATGGCCGGTAATTTGAGTATGCGTGCTAGCGACGCGGACCGTGACAGGGTCGCAACCGTCCTGCGTGAGAATCTGGCCGTCGGCCGACTGACCACGGACGAGTTTTCCGAGCGGCTGGACAAGGCCCTCGCCGCGAAGACAGTGGGCGAGCTCGAAACCCTGACGACGGACCTGCCGAGCACGCAGCGGCCAGGCCAGCGGGCGGACGCCGCACTTGATCGCGCCGAAGAGCACCCGCCATCCACCCGCCGCGAGTCCCATCCGGTGCGGCGGACGGCCTGGGGATCGTTGCTCGCCGTCGGCATCCTCGTCCTGGTCATCTGGCTGCTCAGCGGGGCGCACGCCGGCCTGTCGATCTTGTGGGTGGCCGCGGCACTGGCCGTCCTGGTGGTCGCCCGGCGCGTCATGGGCGGTCGCGGACGCGGCCAGGGCAGGCCGGCCAGGCGAACGCGGTCCCGCGCGCACCGCGGTCGCGAGGATGGGCGGTAACCGCGGCAGGGCCGCCGTTCGGCGGGGTGGCGGGCCAAGGCCGCATCCGAATTCTGCGACATTTACGCACATCGACCGATCCCGTTCGGGGCTTTCAGCAGGACCTTCGACTCTGTGCCTCGCCTGACGCCTGGCGACACCGTGAGGTTACTTGGCGACACGGTGGGGTTAGTGGTCAAGGAGGGCCGACGCGTGAACGCCCAAGTTAACCTGGCGGCGGAAGCACTCAGACGTGAA
>JASHUI010000828.1:0-5878 GCA_030040095.1 Streptosporangiaceae bacterium
CCGCCACCGGGCACGCGCCCGCCCAGCAGGCCACCCCTGCCGTCAGGCAAGCGGCTACCCCGCACGCCACCCCCGCGGCTACCCCGCACGCCACCCCCGCCACCGGGCAGGCGGCTACCCCGCATGCCACTCCCGCGGCTACCCCGCACGCCACTCCCGCCACCGGGCCAGAAGGACAGCCCCAGGCCGAGCCGCAGCCAACGGCGGCATCCGTTTACCGCAACCCGCTCCGCGGGGTCAGCGACCTGGTCATGGAGGGCGTCGACCAAGGCGTTGACTTCGGCGGCGCAGGCCCCGTCTATGCGCTCGGCGACGGGGTCATCACCAATGCCACGGCCGACGACTCCGCGTGGCCTGGCGGCGGATGGATCACGTACCGGCTGACCGCCGGCCCGGACACCGGATTTACGGTGTACCTGGCCGAGGACGTGACGCCGACCGTCCAGGTGGGCCAGACGGTGACTTCGTCCACCGTGATCGCGAACATGTTCAACGGCGGCGACGGCATCCAGACGGGCTGGGCGTCCTCAGATGCAAGCGCGGCGCAATCGCAGGCGGCCGACGCAAACGGCCCGGTCCCGGCCATAGCCAGCATCAACTTCGAGGCCCTGCTGCAGAGCCTCGGCGTTCCCGCCGCGTCAAGCGCCTCCTAGGTGCCTGAAAGGCACCGGCACCGACGCCGTTCTTGCTCCACTGCGTCGCACATAGTAGAACGAAGCAATGGGAAGACAGGCAGCCGTCGCGCTTTACGTACTCGCGCTGATAGCCGCCGTGGTCAGCGTGGACATCCTGTTCTTCAGGAACCACTTCTGGGAGCGGCTGCTGGTAAACATCGGAATTGTGCTGGTGTTCGCGGCGTTCGGCTTGAGGTTCCTGAGGCGTCCATGAGCGCAGCCCGCCGCTCATCCGTCCCGTGACCATAAAGACCGTCGAGCCGACGCCGACCGCGGTGGTTTGGCGGTGACACGGTCGTCGTGAGCCAATACGGAATTGGCGTTTCCCACGTCCACGGTGTGCACCGTCGTGGTTGCCGCTGACTGATCGCCCACGGCGCGTCACACAAGATCGAGGGGGCCAGGCCGGGAGCGCCTGGCCGCGGGCGCCCGCTGGCCTCGCGGCGGGCCGTAGCCCGAGCCGGAGCATCCAGGGCGTTGCGGCAGGATAGAGGCGTGATCGAGCGCTATACCCGGCCCGGCATGGGCCGTGTCTGGAGCGAGGCCCACAAGTACGAGCTCTGGTGCCGCGTCGAGGTACTGGTGCTCGAGGCGCACGCGCGGGCGGGCACCGTGCCCGCCGACAGCGTGCCCGCGGTGCGCGCGGCGCCGCCGCCCGCCCCGGAGGCGGTGGCCGAGATCGAGGCGGTCACCGGCCACGACGTGATCGCGTTCCTGTCCGCGTGGGCCGACAACACGGTCCCCCGAGAGGCCGCGGCCTACGTCCACTTCGGTATGACCTCGTCCGACCTGCTGGACACGGCGTTGGCGCTGCAGCTTACCGAGGCCAGCGACCTGCTGCTGGAAGGGTGCGCCGGGCTGACCGCGGCGCTGCGGGACCACGCACTGGCGCACCGCCGGACGCTGCGGGTCGGCCGGACCCACGGCATCCACGCCGAGCCCGACGTGTGGGGACACCGGGTGGCCGACTTCGCGTTCGCGATGGCACGGTGCCGGGACCGGCTGCGGCGCGCCCGCGAGGCGGTCGCCGTCGGCAAGCTGTCCGGCCCGGTGGGCACCTACTCCAACATCGACCCGGCCGTCGAGTCACTGGTCATGGCCGAGCTGGGCCTGCGGCCCCCGGACGTGGCGAGTCAGGTCGTGTTCCGAGACGGGATCGGGGAATGGGTGAGCGTTCTGGCCCTGATCGCGTCGGTGTGTGAGGCGGTGGCGCTGGAGATACGGCTCGGGCAGCAGACCGAGATCTCCGAGCTGGCCGAGCCGTTCGGGTCGGGCCAGAAGGGCTCATCGGCCATGCCGCACAAGAAAAACCCGGTCCGGGCGGAGCGGATCTGCGGGCTGGCGCGGGAGGTCCGGGCGCAGGTGGTGCCGGTGATGGAGGGGATCGCGCTCTGGCACGAGCGTGACATCTCGCACTCATCCAGCGAGCGGATCGCGCTGCCCGACGCCGCGGCCGTGACCGACTTCCTCCTGGCGGAGACCACCGCGCTGGTCAGAGGGCTGGTGGTCGACGCCGCGCGGATGCGGGCCAACCTCGACCTGACCGGCGGCCTGATCTACAGCTCCGCGGTGCTGCTCGAACTCGTCGCGGCCGGGATGTCGCGCGAGGACGCCTACGCGCTGGTCCAGGCGGCGGCGATGGACACCTACGGCAGCGGGATCCCGCTGCGCGAGACGCTCAGGAAGCACGCCGCCGAACGAGGCCAGCCGCTCGACGAGGCCAGGCTCGATGAGGCCTGCCGGCCGGAACGCTACGTCGAGCGGCTCGGGCCGGTGTTCGACCGGCTGGAGCGGCTGGAGTAAGCGGCTCCTGCCCACCGGCCGGCGCCCCGCCCGCCCACCTGACGCCTCCCCGCCCGGCGAGCTGGCGATGAATGTGGCGCCGGTGCAGTTGGGTGTGACCGAGATTCGCATTCATCCGCGGGGGGCACTGCGAGCGGGCCGCGAGCACCCCGGCCGCCCTGGCCGGCAAGGGCTTACTGGCCCGCCGAGCCGACTCGGCGGCCCGTCTGGCCGACGGTCATGACGCGGTCCCCGCCGCGGCAGCGGCCGGGGCTCCGCCGGGAATGGCTGCCGACGCCGGAAACACTTGAATCCCTCCAAAACCGGCCGGAACGCCTCGGCGATAACCGGTTAGAACCCCCCGCTTATGGCTCAGAGTGATTGCCTGGATACTGTACGTAACATCGTGGTCACGGTCTGGGGGGCGAGGGAGCGGTGGAATACTGGACGACACATGAATCAGGCTGCCTGCTATCGGGCGGCCTGCCGTCTGGTTGGCCTCGGGCCACGACGTTGCAGTCGGCGGGCCAGGATAGTGATGCCGCTCTCTCGACGGACAGGAGCACCGGCACTATGACCACCCGCCCTGAGACCCGCTACCGCGTGTGCGGCGGCCGCCCGCTGCAGGGCACAGTCTTCGTGCAGGGTGCCAAGAACGCGGCGCTGAAGATGATCGCGGCGTCGCTGCTGGCCGAAAAGGGGCGGACGGTACTCAGGAACGTCCCGGTGATCGAGGACGTCCGCCGGGCGGTCGAGCTGGCCCAGGCCGTGGGCGCGGTGGTGAAGTTCCACGAGGCGGAGCGGACCCTGGTGGTCGACGCGTCCGAGCTGACCAGCTCGGTGCTGCCTGCCGACATCGCCCGGCGGTTCCGGGCCTCGGTGGTGTTCGTGCCCGCGCTGCTGCACCGGCTCGGCGAAGCGACCATCGAGGGCATCGGCGGCTGCAACCTCGGCAGCCGCAATCTGGACTTCCATTACCGGGGTTTTGCCCGGCTCGGCGCCCAGGTGGACGAGGGCGCGACGACGATTCACATCAAGGCCGACCGGCTCAAGGGCGCGCATCTGTACCTGGACACGCCGTCGCATACCGGCACCGAGAACCTGATCATGGCGGCCGCGCTGGCCCCGGGCACCACGGTGATCGACAACACAGCCCAGGAGCCCGAGGTCCAGGACGTGATCTCGTTCCTGACCAAGATGGGCGCCGACATCAGCGGCGGAGGCAGCGGGTTCGTCACGGTCAACGGGGTCAAGGAACTGACCGCGGTGGAGCACACGGTCATGGCCGACCGGATCGACGCCGCGGTCTTCGCCATGGCGGCCGCCATCACCGGCGGCGAGCTGAGCCTGGTCGGCGCCTCTCTTGATCATTTCGGCGTCGCTCGCTGGAAGCTGGAGCAGATGGGCGTCGAATTCTCCACCCACGGCGCGATCCTGCAGGTCCGGCGGGAGCGGGCGTTGCGCCCGATCAACGTGATCACCTGCCCGTTCCCCGGGTTCGCGACCGACCTGCAGTCGCCGATCATGGCGCTCAGCACGCTGGCCGACGGAACCAGCTACATCCGGGAGACGATCTTCGATGGCCGGTACACGCTGGCCAGCGAGCTCAATAAGCTCGGCGCGAAGGTCGAGATAGCAGGAAACGCCGCCCTGGTGCACGGGCCCAACATGCTGAAGGGGACCGAGGTCGTCGCGCACGATCTGCGCTCCGGAATCGCGCTAATTCTGGCCGGTCTTGCCGGCGAAGGCGAGACCGTCGTAGCGCCCGGATATCCCATCGACCGCGGCCACGCATCGGTGGCGGCCCGGCTGACCACGCTGGGCGCGGACATCGTCGAAGAGGTCGTCGCCGACGAACGTTAAAGCCCAGGTCATGGGCTGGTCGTGAACGCCATTCCGCGGTGTTACGGTATGGACGCGTGCCATCTGTCCCGGCGCGCGGATAATTGACTCTTCCAGTGATCCTCTCTGTGAGTTACGACATGTAGGAGAGGCATTCTCACGTCACGGGAAGCCGACCGGAGATGGGACGTAACGTGGCCTTAGCTGTGAGGCAAAACGGGGGCATCTGGCCGGGCGCGGCCACGACACTGGCGGCGATGAGATGCGGCTCATCGTGAACGGGTCAAGCCGGGCCCAAGGCGAGCTCAGGATCGGCGTGGTGGGCCCGCATGACTTGGTGGAACGGATAATGCTGTCCGGCGCGCAGGGCGGGGGGAGGGGCGGCACCGGTGCGCCGTCCTCTATCGAGGCCGGGCCGCCACGGCGGCTGGTGGCGGCCGCCTACCGGGACGAGCAGGAGGCGGTCGATCAGGTCGCCAGGCTGGGCACGGCGATCGACGTGTGCCTGTTCGCCAGCCGTATCCCGTACGAGCAAGCGCGGGCGGCCGGGGTGCTCACCTGTCCGGCCACGTACGTCCCGCTCGGCGGGAGCGCCCTGTACGCCGCGCTGATGCGGGCCGAACGCAACGGCGGCCGCGACCCGGCCCGGTGCAGCGTGGACGTGCTGAGCCGTGCCGAGGTCGAGGAGGCCCTCGACGAGATCGGCGTGCCGTCGTCGGGCGTTCATGTCCGCGAGGATTCCGGCAGCGTGGCCGCGGTGACGTCGTTCCACGAGCGGCTCTGGCGCCGGGGCGCGACCACGGCGGCGTTCACCTGCCTGCAGTCGGTCGTCTCGCGGTTGTCCGCCGCCGACGTCCCGGTCTTCGCGATCCGGCCGACCGGCAGCGACATCCGCGGGGCACTGCGCACGGCCGCGCTGATCGGCGGGAACCGCAGGCTGGAGGACGCGCAGCTGGCCTTGGCGCTGGTCGAGGTGCCGGCCCTGCGCGACAGCGGCCGCCGGGGGTCCCTGCGGCAGTCGCGCGACGAGCTGCGGCTCACGGTGCACCGGTTCCTGATCCAGGAGGCGCAGCGGATCCACGGCGCGGTCAGCCCGACCAGCGACCACGGATTCATGATCGTCGCGACCCGGGGTTCGCTGGCCAGGGCCACCGACGGCTTCCGGGTCCCGCCGTTCGCCGACCGGGCCCGCGGCGACCTCGGCGTGACCATCGACGTGGGCATCGGCGTGGGCCGCACCGCCGTGGAGGCCGAGGCGCACGCCCGCGCCTCCCTGGGCCGGGCCCAGGCCGGGGGGATCCGCGGCTTCACGGCCGGCCGGGAGGGGCAGTTCCCGGTCCCGCCGCCGCGGATGCCCGAGGGCGGCCTGCGGCGTAGCCGCAGCCTGGAGACCCTGTCCCGGCTGGCGGAGAAGCTGGCTGCGACCGACGCCACCATGGTCGTGGACGCCGAGACCGCCGGGCAGCTGCTGGCGGTCACCCCGCGCACCGCCCGGCGGCTGCTGCACATCATGGTCGAGGAGGGCCTGGCCTGGCCGCTGCCGCCGAGCCGCTCCCCCGCGCCGGGGCGGCCGCGTCAGT
>JASHUI010000829.1:0-2692 GCA_030040095.1 Streptosporangiaceae bacterium
GAGTTCCACCGCTGGCTGGAGCGGCGATTCGGGCCGCAGCGGCTGATCGACCCCGGCGACCTGTTCGGCGCGGCCGACGGCGGCGAGACGGTCGGCCAGGATGACATCGCCGCGCTCACCGCGCTGTTCGAGGCGGGCCGGTGGTCGGGCCGGTGGCCGTGCGAGGTCGAGGTGCCGTTCGAGACGCTGATCGGCGACCGGCTGGTGCGGGGCCGGATCGACGCCGTGTTCTGCGACGCGCCCGGCGGCGGGTTCGATGTGGTGGACTGGAAGACCGGCCGGCGGCCGGAGTCGGCCGAGGAGGAACGCGCCGTCGCCGTCCAGCTGGCCGCCTACCGGCTGGCCTGGGCCGGCCTGGCCGGGGTGCCGGTCGAGGAGGTCCGCGCGGCGTTCTACTACGTGCGCGACGACGCCACCGTGCGCCCCGCCGACCTGCTCGACGAGGCCGGCCTGGCCGCCCTGATCGAGTCCATCCCGGCCGGCTAGCCAGGGACCACGTAGGATGAGCGATCTGACCGAGAGGGGGCGCGGTGCCGGAGCGACGGGTATCGATGAGCGACGGGCTGGCCGAGCGGGTGGTGAGGCGCGCCATCGCGGCCCTGGCCAACTCCTACGGCTCGGCCCCGGCCCGGGCCACGGCGGCCAAGGAGCTGCTGGTCCACGCCCTGGAGGGGGCTTCGGGACCGGCGGACGAGACCGACGGGTACGCGGCCGCGGCCGCGATCGCGGCGCTGGCCCACGGAATCGAGGCCGAGGCCGGCCGGGGCCTGGACTGGCTGTCGGTCGCGGCGCTCGAGGAGTGGGACTTCCACCACCCCGAGAACCCGATCTGAGGGTGCGGCGGCCGGCCGGTTAGCCCCTCAGCCGCGCAGGCGGCGCTCCACCGCCTCCACCTTGGCGTCCAGCGCCCCGGTCACGCCGGGGCGGATGTCTGCCTTGAGCGAGAGGCTGACCCGCGGCGCCCTCGCCGCGACCGCGTCCACCGCCCGCCTGACCACGTCCATGACCTCGTCCCAGTCGCCCTCGACCGTGGTGAACATGGCGTCGGTCCGGTTCGGCAGGCCGCTTTCGCGGACCACCCGGACCGCGTCGGTGACGTAGTCGGCGACGTCCTCGCCGACCCCGATCGGCGTGACCGAGAACGCGACCAGCATCTGACCCTCCTCCGCTCGGCTGGCTGGGTGCCGGTGACCTTAGCTGATGCCGGGCGCGATCGCCGCCTCGTAGCGGTCGAGCACCTGGCGGTCGCCCGACCACCCGACCGGCCCGGCCGGGGGCCGGTGCCACAGCCAGCAGTCGAGGTCGGCGGCGGCCCCGGTCACCTCGGCCGCGGTCTCGGTCCCCGGGTCGCGGCCGGCGGGGCGGGCGTCGGGCTCGTCGTAGCGGACCCCGTCGCCGGGGCCGGTGCCGGTGAACCGCCCCAGGGTCAGGAACCACGAGTCACCGGTGTCGGTGGCGCGCAGCCGGAGCGTCTGCCCGTCGTCCGGGGTGAAGGTGCCCCACTCGGGCAGGCCGCCGTACAGAACGCGCAACACCTCGTCGATCCCGTCCGCGCAGAGCGACGGGTCCAGCCGGGCGCGGGGCAGGCCCGCGGTCAGCTCCGCGTCGATCCGGTGGATCAGCGCCTCGTGCGCCTGGCGACGGCGGATGAAGCCCACGGTGTGGTCGTCGTCCGACCAGGTCCAGGCGGCGGTGCCGGGCGGGGTCGCGGCCAGGATCTGGCTCAGGTCAGCGCTCGCGCGCTCGTAGAATTCCTGCAGCCCGCCGCGGTCCGGCGGGCGCGGCGGCTTGAGTTCCTCGGCCTGGTCGCCGGTGACCTTCTCGCGCACGATCGTGCCCCAGAACCACTGCACCTCGGCCAGGTGCCAGAGCAGGTCGTCGGCGCCCCAGTCAGGGCAGGTCGGCACGGGCGCGTCCGGCGGGGCCTGGCGCAGGGCGTCGGCGAAGCGCGCCGACTCCCGGGTCAGGTGCGCGACGAAGTCGAGGCCGGAGTGCACGTGATGCAGGCTAGTACCTCGACAGCTACCTGACCGCGGGTCTACAGTCGTCGCCCCCGGCCACCCGAGGCCGATGACGGCCGATGACAGCCGATGACAAAAGGAGGGCCAGATGAGCAGCAATGCCGGTGCGGGCGACCGCATCCTGGGCAGCCTGCGATCAGCGGACGGCAAGGGCGTCGTGCGCATGGAGGACAGCTTCGACGCCGAGGCCGACGAGCTGTGGTCGGCACTCACCGATCCCCTGCGCCTGGGCCGCTGGCTCGGGGAGTTCGAGGGCGACCTGCGCCCGGGCGGCGAGTTCCGGGCCCGCTTTTTCGCCAGCGGATGGGACGGCACCGGGCGGGTCGAGGAGTGCGAGCCCTCGCGGCGGCTGCTGGCGGTGACCAAGGGCAACGACGAGCCGTACGAGCTGGAAATCGAGGTCACCCTGGCCGCCGACGGCGACAGGACCATCCTGGTGCTCGAGGAACGGGGCATGCCCCCGGACCTGCTCGCCCCTTACGGGTCCGGGATACAGGTCCATGTCGAAGATCTCGCCGCGCACATCGCCGGACGTGAGCGATGCGACGCCGAGCAGCGGTGGCGCGAGCTCCTGCCTGCCTATGAAGACCTGGCGGCCAAGGCCAGCTAGCACGCGGTCGCCGATGACGGCATGACCTGGGATGATGCCAACCACGAGGAGGATCATGGAC